>CAZELQ010000001.1:0-66456 GCA_964513195.1 uncultured Clostridia bacterium
CGTCAACCCCGAATGCGCAAACCCGGGAGGTTCTTTTAAAGATGGAAGAAAAAAGCACAGAAGTAAACGCAACTAATTCTATGGCGGACGTAGTTGCAAAGATTGACAGCGAATCGAAGTTCAGAAGAGGTCAGATAGTTACCGCAACCATATCGGAAGCTACCGAAGACGGTCTTCAGATTCTTTTGCCGTTTTCGAAAAAGGAAATTCCTTTAAGCAAGGACGAGCTTGACTGTAAGGAATACAACGCAGAAGAATACGCCGCAAAAATAGGCGAAACTATCGAATTGTTGGTTGTCGAGCTTAAGCCTTCTTTAAAGCTCTCGCAAAAGCTTATCAAGCAGCGCGCAGAAGAGGAAGCCCGTCTTGCGGAAATCGAAGCCGGTAAAGAATTCCAGATTGAGTGCACTGGCTCCAACAAGGGCGGACTTACCGGCCAGCTCGGCAGCTATTCCGTTTTCGTACCCGCAAAGGAAATCCGTCCCAGCTTCGTGCAGGATTTAAGTAAATACGTCGGCAAGACGTTAAGACTCCGTCTTATAGAGATAAAGAAAGACAGGAAGAAGGAAATAATCGCATCCCAGCGCGTTATTCTTCAGGAAGAGCGCGACGCCAAGCAGGCGGCGAGAGAGGCGAGAGAGGCAGAGTTCTTCGACTCTATTTCCGAGGGCGATATAGTGGAAGGCAAGGTGGAGAGAGCAACCGGTTTCGGCGCTTTCGTTTCCGTCGGCGGCTTCGATTGCCTCGCGCACATTTCCGATCTTTCCTGGACGGGCACAAAAGCGGTTACCGACGTTCTCGAAATCGGCAAGAGCTATCACTTCAAGGTATTGAAGATTGACAGGGAGAATAAGAAAGTCTCCATCGGCTATAAGCAGCTTCAGCCTCAGCCTTGGGATCTCGCGGGCGATAAGTATCACGTAGGCGACGTTATTCACGGCAAGGTCGTAAGAATCGTTCCTTTCGGCGCTTTCGTCGAAGTTGAAAAAGGCATCGACGGTCTCGTTCACGTTTCACAGATAAGCCACGAGCGTATCGAAACTCCCGCGACCTGCCTTACGGTCGGCGACGAGGTCGACGCAAAGATAGTCGCTCTGGACATCGAAGCAAAGAAGATGAATCTTTCCATAAAGGCTTGTCTTGCCGAGCCCGACAGGAGAGCTAAGGAAGACAAGGGCGACGGCGGGGAAGGCACCGCCCATTCAAAGCGTACGCGTGCTCCCAAGAAGGACGATGAAGAGCTTTCGGGTTGGAGCGACGGCGGGAGCGTAAGCACCACGCTTGGCGACCTGCTTGCAAACGCCGAAAAGAATAATAAGTAAAATTATTATTTAATTTAATAAAAATGTGTGAAAAAACGGCTTTTATTCATATAAAGGCCGTTTAATCATATTTTAATGAGTTTATATAAATACCGTTGGAAATACGGAGGTAAACTATTGTGAAAGAAGGAAAAATTCAGATTTCAAGCGAAAATATGATGCCGATCATAAAGAAGTGGCTCTATTCGGACAAAGACATTTTTCTGCGTGAAATAACGGCAAACGGTATCGACGCCATTACAAAGTTTAAAAAGCTCGTCGGTATGGGTGAGGCAACCGAAGCGGACGGCGAAGAATACTGCATAAAGATTACCGTCGATAAAAAGGCGAAAACCTTGTCGGTTGAGGACAACGGTATAGGTATGACCGAAGACGAGGTGGAAAAATATATCACCCAGATTGCCTTTTCAGGCGCCAGCGACTTCTTGGCTAAATACGAAAAGGCGGGCGGTGACGGCATAATCGGTCACTTCGGCCTCGGTTTCTATTCTGCCTATATGGTTTCCGAGCTCGTTGAAATCGAGACGAAGTCGTATCAGAATGGCGCAAAAGCGGTTAAATGGGCTTCCGACGGCAATTCGACGTACAGCATAGAGGACAGCGACAGACCCTCCCGCGGAACCAAAGTAATAATGCATATCGGCAATGAGGAAAAGGAATTTTTGAGCGAGGACAAGATTAAGTCGCTCGTTAAGAAATACTGCTCGTTTATGCCGTACAATATTTACGTTAATTACAAGGGCGACGGCAAGGACGCGCCTTTGAATACCGTTTCGCCCCTCTACTTAAAGGCGCCCAAGGAATGTACCGACGAAGAGTATAAAAGCTTTTATACGGAAACCTTTATGGACTACGACCCCCCGATTTTCTGGGTGCACCTCGACATGGACTACCCGTTCAAGCTCAAGGGTATTCTCTATTTCCCCAAGGTAAAGAATAAGGTTGAGCTGGAACGCGGTAAGGTAAAGCTGTACTGCAACCAAGTATTCATAGCCGACAATATAAAGGAAGTAATACCCGAATTTTTAATGCTTTTAAACGGCGTTATCGACTGTCCGGACATTCCGCTCAACGTTTCAAGAAGCTTCTTGCAAAACGATAAGCAGGTACAGAGAATCACCAAATATATAGTAAAGAAAGTAGCCGACAAACTGACGCAGCTGTATAAAAACGACAGAAAGAAGTATGAGGAGAGCTGGAGCGACCTTGCAAACTTTATTAAGTTCGGTTGCATTAAAGAGAACGATTTCTACGATAAAGTCAAGGACATTATTATCTGGAAAGATATAAACGGCGAGTATAAGACCATAACCGATTTTCTGGGCAACACCGAAGAGGCTGCGGAAGGCGAAGAAAACAAGGATGAGAAAAAGGAGAGCAAGCCCCGTACGGTTTACTACGTTTCCGATGCGCAACAGCAGGCGCAGTACGTTAAAATGTTTAAGGACAGCGGACTGAACGCCATATGCTGCGATACGTTTATCGACCCTCATTTCATAAGCTTTATCGAGTACAAAATGCCCGATAAGGTAAAGTTTATGCGAATCGACGCCGACGTCGCCTCCGCGCTCAAGGGTGAGGACGCCGCGGAGGACAGCGTGCTTATCGACATTTTCAAAAACGCAATAGGCGACGATAAAGTGACTATTAAGACGCAGCCGCTCAAAAACGCCGACGTGCCCGCCATTATCAACGTTGACGAGTATATGAGAAGATATTCCGAGATGGGGCAATTCTACGGAATGACCGACGGCGAACTGAGCAGAACGCTCGTTGTGAATACGGCAAACGGTGTGGTCGCAAAGATCAAGGAGCTTGACGAAGAAAAGCAGAAATTTATAGCGAAATACGTATATTCGCTTGCACTTCTTTCCTTTAAAAAGCTTTCACCCGAAGAGCTTTCGGAATTCATCGGCGACAATATGGAGCTTCTCGATAACTTCATAAAATAATTCAATTAAAGAGATAACCGCTTCGGCGGTTATTTTTTTATGCCCGAATAATATATTATCGTATGACGCTTTCATTTCTGCCACCGGATTTAAACAGGGCAATAGACAGTGTAAACGCGGATTATCTGAGCGAAATAAGACTCAGGACAGGACAACCCGTCATTATTCAGTATAAAGGCGAATATAAATATATCACGGCGCACGGAGCGTCCCCGTCGCCGGAAAGCGCAGTAAAGTGCGGCGACGTACAAAAAATTTTGTTTGCCGCAATCGGGGACAGCGTTTACTCATATACGGACCAACTGAAATACGGCTTCGTCACCGTGTGCGGCGGCGTAAGAATAGGCGTTGCCGGCGAATACGTGCTCCGCGACGGCGGAGTCCTGAGCATAAAAAACGCGACGTCGCTTAATATCAGAATCCCGCACGACGTGACGGGGTGCGGTAAAAGAATATTCGGCGCGGTTAACGCGAAGGGATTAAAAAGCACTCTGTTTTATTCGCTTCCGGGGTTCGGAAAAACGACGGTGCTAAGGGATTTTGCAAGGCTGATTTCGGAAAATCTGCAAAAAAACGTGCTTGTGTTCGACGAGAGGAACGAGCTAAGCGCCATAGACGACTTCGGGCACGGCTTCAACCTCGGCGAAACGTGCGACGTTGTGCGGGGCGCCGACAAGCTTACTTCGTTTACGAACGCAATCAGGGCAATGAATCCGCAAGTTATAATCACGGACGAGCTATACGGACGTAACGACTATGAGGCAATAAGAAAGACCATTGACTGCGGAATTTGCGTAATAGCGTCGTCGCACGTTACCGACGTTGAAATTTTAAAGAAAATGCCCTTCGATTACTACGTGAACCTGACCGGTATAGGAAAGCAAGCGGTTGTCTATGATAAAGCTTTTAATACTATTTGTTATTGTGATACTTTCTGCGACGCTGGGAATGGCTTTGTCGAACGAAAAAAAGCGGCAAATGAAAATAATGGCCCAATTCTATGAATTCAACGAAAAGTTGATTCTGAATATGAGGTACGGTAAGGAGAAAATAAGCGCGGTAGCGGAAGAATTCGACTACGTTAAGCGTTCCTTAAACGGGGCAAAACCTATAAAAGGCGAAGAGGGAAAGTTTATCGCCGACTACATTGACAATCTCGGCAAGACGGACCCGTATTCGCAAATAGAATATTTGAGCGAGAGGCGCGAGACGCTGAAAAAATATAAACAACAAAGCGAAGAAAATTATAAAAGATACGGCTCTTTATATTTTAAACTTTGCCTGATGGGCGGAATACTGATTGCCGTGTTGCTTGCATAAATGGATATAAGTATTATTTTCAAACTTGCCGCTATAGGCATAATAGTTACGATCGTGTGCCAGATTTTAAAAAAATCCGACCGCGAAGATATCGCTACGGTCGTCAGCTTGGTCGGACTTATCATTGCTCTTACGGTAGTAATTACTATGATTGCCGATCTGTTTACGCAAATAAAACAGCTTTTCGATATATTTTAATGTATGTTTTACAGTTTTGCGCTATTGCCGTGGTAACGGCAATATGCGCCTTTATATTAAAATCACAGAAATCGGACATGGTTCCGCTATGCCTTACGGCGGGCGGGCTTCTGCTTCTTTTATTCGGGTACGATTATCTTTCCGAAAGCCTGTCGTTTATAAAAACGTTTTCCGAACAGACGAATATCGATAAGTCGGTAATAAGAATAATTTTAAAAGTAGTGGGCGTGGGCTATCTGATCGAGCTCACTGCAAGCTCCATCAAAGACCTCGGGTTTGAAACGATATCGGACAAGTTAATCTTATGCGGAAAAATTATAATTTTCATTATGTCGGTGCCCATACTGCAATCGCTGTTCGGCGTAATCGTAAAGCTTATACAGCTTTCCTGAAAAGCCTATTCGCATACGCAATTATTCTCGTTTCGCTTTTCGCCGCGCCTTTGATAATAGGCGGATTTCCGAAGGCTTATGCCGACGAGGGTAAGGAGCTGAGCGACAGTATTCAATCAATATTGGACAGCCTCGACCTGAGCGAGATACAGGCCTATCTGGACAAGTACGGCAACGACTTTCTTTTCTCTTTCGGAGATACGGCCAAAGACATTGCCGAGTATTTATTGCGAGGCAATCTGTCGCTGGACTATCAAAGCTACATTTCCGAACTCCTTTCGGTGCTTTTTAAGGGCGTAATTTCGCTGCTTCCGGCATTTGCGCAGATTGTTGCAGTCTCTATAATCTGCTCGGTAGCGGCCGGAGCGGAGGGAAGTATACTGAGCAAGACCACCGCAAAGGTCGTGCGGCTTGCCTGTATGTCGCTCATCATGCTTATTCTTTCCTCCATGTTGGCGGGTATAGTTTCCGAATCGGTGGCGTGTATTACCAATATAAGAAAACAGGTGGAAATTATAACGCCGCTTTTAGTTACCCTGACCGTTTTGACGGGCGGCGCCGACGCGGGAGCTATATACAGACCGTCCGTTCTGTTTTTGAGCGGCGGGGCGATAGAAATGGTGAGCTCGTTCATTTTTCCCGCGACAATCACAGTAATTATACTCAATTTTATGTCTAAATTAAATCCCGATATCAGCTTTACGGGAGTTGCATCTCTCTTAAAGTCGGTTATGAAATGGGTTATAGGCATAACTGTGACCGTATTCGGACTATACATAACGGTGCAGAGTACGTCGTCGTCGCTTTTCAACGGCATATTCTTTAAGGTCACCAAATACCTTGTGGGAAACTCGGTGCCAATCGTAGGCAACTTTCTTTCCGCCGGCGTCGATATGGTTGTTATGTCGGGCACGATTGTAAAAAGCTCGCTGGGCATGATGGGCATAATAATGCTGCTGGGAGAAATAATACAGCCTGTTTCGGTGCTGGCTTCTTTTTCCCTTATGCTTAAAATAACGGGCGCGATAGCCCAGCCATTGGGCGAGAAAAATTTATATCTTATGTTCAACGACCTGTCGCGCGACGTCGAGTACCTGATTGCGGGCATACTTATGGTTTCGTTTATGTATTTCCTCGTCGTTATGCTCGTAATAAATTCGGGGTATGCGTTTATATGAAAACGTATATGCTGACGGCGGCGGGAGTCATATTCCTCGCCGTGCTTATAAGCTTCATAATCCCCGAAGGGAAGCTTAAAAAGAGCGTATCGTTCATACTGCGGCTCGCATGCATTTTCGTTTTAGTACAGCCTGTCGGTAAAATTTTCAGCTTTAACAGCGGCGAAAGCGCTACGGCGGCGGAGTACGACTACGAATATTTTTGCTCGGTCTATTCGCAAAACCAAAGTAATCTGGTAACCGCTAAGGTCAACGAACAATTCGGAACCGACTTGATTTGCGTGGTCGATATAGATTACGACGGAACCCAAATTAAAGAAAACGGGGTAAGCGTACAAGGAAAATTGGAAAACGGCGTAACAATTCAAGATATTGCGGAATATTTAAGGGAGCTGGGTTATATAAATATAACAGTAAATGAACAGAGCGATTGAATACGTAAAAGAACACAGAAAAATCTTCGTAATACTGATTCTTCTGATACTGTTCGTTTTACTCGGCGTAGTACTTTACGGAAGCAACAAGTCAATAACCGACGTTTCGACGACAAGCAGCTCCGAAACCGAATTGAAGCTTATGAATATTCTTTCGGAAATAGAGGGCGTGGGTAAGGCCGAGGTTATGATAACCGAAACCGAAAACGGCGTGGACGGCGTTATCATAGTCTGCGAGGGGGCAAACAATATAATGACGCGCAACGACGTTCTCAATGCGGTAATTACCGCTTTTAAAATAGAAAAATCTAATATAGCAATCTATGCTATGAATAAATAAGGAGACAAAAACATGACAAAGAAGAAAAAGATTATCATTATGTCCTCATTGGTGCTCTTGCTTGCGGCTACGGCGATACTCAACGTATTGCTTGTAAACAAGGGAACGAGAGTAGAGGCCGACGCAGTAGAGACGGCGAATTATTTTACTTCGTACCGCTCCGAAAGAACGGCGAAAAGAAGTGAAGAGCTTGTCCAAATCGACAGCGTGATAGAGCTCTACGAGGCCGGCAGCGAAAAGTATGAAGAGGCCGTAGATATGAAGATGAAGATAGTCGGCATTATGGAAAACGAGCTCGTTATCGAAACGATGGTTAAGTCGCTCGGCTTCACCGACGCGGTCGTATCTATCGGCATGGATTCCGACAACGTAAACGTATTTATAAATACCGACGAACTCGATACCACGGCGGCGCTCTCCATATATAATCTTTTGAGAAACGAACTCGGCGTTCCCGCAACCAACATAATTATAATGCCCGTATACACACAAATTTAAGTTAAGCAGTTGCAAAACCGAGCGATATGTGGTATACTAACTTAAAGGCGGTCAGTTCCGTCTTTAAGGAGTAAAGATTAAATGGCTCATATCAGACACGACCCGACGTCAACCCAAAAAGGCAAGATTTCCTATAATTCGGGAATCGTAATAGGCATTGTTGCGCTCGCCATTTCCGAAGTAGAGGGCGTAAGTCTTCTGAACACGAAAAATAAGGGCATTAAGCTCAACTTCGATAAACAGGGCATTATCGCCGATATCGGGGTTAAGGTTGACTACGGTTACAACGTGCCCTCGCTGGCATTCAGGATTCAGCAGTCGATAAAGCACAACGTTGAATCTATGACAAATTACAAAATCGCCAAGGTTGACGTGCACGTACAGGACGTTGAGTTCCCCGAGGACTCTGTTATTTAAGAAAATATAATGATTATTCCCTTAATGCACGGATTAAGGGAATATTTTATTTGGGTTAAATTATGAGAACGGTTGCAAGAGAAACACTTTTTAAAATCGTATATTCTTCCCAATTCGTCGATATCTTCGACGAACAGCTTAAAAAATCTCTCTATAAGTCCGCCGAACTTGACGAGAACGACAAGGCTTATTGCGAAAAGCTTTTAAACTTAATTTCAGAGCGCCGCGAAGAGCTTGCAAAGATTATCGACTCGCACTCTGTCGCATTTCCCGAAAAGCGCATCTTCCCTGCGGACAGGAGCATACTTTTAATCGCCCTTTCCGAAATTTTATACTGCGACGATATACCCGATAAGGTTTCGTTAAACGAGGCCGCGAATATCGCCTCCAAATATTCGTCGGAGAAGAGCGCAAATTACGTGACGGGAATACTGTCGGCGGTTGTCGGAGGGAAAAATGGTTAAGATTATCGACGGTAAAAAACATTCAACGGAAATCCGCGGGGAGCTGAAAACGCGCGCGCAGCGTTTTAAGGAAAAATACGGCGAAGAGATAGGCCTCGCCGTTGTGCTGGTGGGCAGCGATCCGGCCTCTCAGGTATACGTCCGTAACAAAATAAAGGGATGCGAAGAGGTCGGAATCAAGTCATTTGCATATTATCTACCCGAAGAAGCCGCTCAAGAGCAGGTCATGGAAGTGGTTGAAGAGCTTGTCGGAAATCCCGCAATTCACGGTATTTTAGTGCAGTTGCCGTTGCCTGAGCATATCGACGCACAACGCGTCCTCAAACTGATTCCGAGAGAAAAGG
Source organism: uncultured Clostridia bacterium (assembly GCA_964513195.1). Lineage (GTDB taxonomy): Bacteria > Bacillota > Clostridia > Christensenellales > Borkfalkiaceae > Coproplasma. The sequence goes on from CAZELQ010000001.1 coordinate 8,860, forward strand.
ACGTCGACGGCTTCTGTGAAGAAAATATAGGCAATCTCTGCCTAAAGCGCGACTGTCTGGTTGCCTGCACTCCCAACGGCGTAATGAAAATGCTGGAGCGCGAGGGCATAGACGTTTGCGGCAAAAACGCAGTGGTTATAGGCCGTTCCAATATTGTCGGAAAGCCTATGGCAATGCTTCTTCTTAACGCCGACGCTACCGTTACGGTCTGTCATAGCAAGACGGAGAATTTAAAGGAGGCGTGTTCTCGGGCCGACATTTTGGTTGCCGCGATAGGCAAACCCAAATTCGTAACCGCAGACATGGTCAAAGAAGGCGCCGTAGTTATCGACGTGGGTATGGACAGAGACGAAAACGGCAAGCTGTGCGGCGACGTCGACTTCGTGAACGTTAAAGATAAGTGCAGCTTCATAACGCCCGTCCCCGGCGGAGTAGGTCCGATGACGATTACAATGCTGTTATACAATACGGTTACCGCTGCCGAGAGGAGCAAGAAAAATTGATGGATTTCAGTGAAAAATACTCGGAGTACCGCAATTTATTCGAAAGCGTACTTGAAAAAAAATGCGCGGAATTAAAGACGAAGCCCGAAATTTTGGGCGAAAGCATGAAATATAGCCTGCTTCTCGGCGGCAAGAGGTTTCGCCCCGTTCTGATTTATGCCGTCGGCGAGATTTTGGGCGTAGAGAATGAAATCTTAACGCCCTATTGCCTTGCGCTGGAGTATATTCATACCTATTCGCTGATACACGACGACCTTCCCGAAATCGACAACGACGATTTCAGGCGCGGAAAGCCGTCGAACCATAAGGTGTTCGGGCAGGCGAATGCCGTGCTTGCCGGCGACGGACTGTTGAATACGGCGTATTCCATTTTGTTTGCCGAGTGCTTTAAGGGCAACGAATACGTTTCCGCCGCGTCGATTATCTGCGATTGTGCGGGCATAAACGGAATGATAGCAGGCCAGTCGGCCGATATTCTTCACGAAAACGACGAAAACCCCACCGAAGAGACTTTGGAGTTCATTCATCTCAATAAGACGGCAAAGCTTATAATCGCGGCTCTGACTCTGCCTACCGTGTTCAAGGGCGGATTGTATTATTCCGAACTTAAAGAATTGGGTAAAAAGCTCGGTTATCTTTTCCAACTGACGGACGATATTCTCGACGCTTGCGGCAGCTTTGAAAAAGTGGGCAAAACTACCGGCAAGGATTTAAAGGAAAACAAGTTAACGTGCGTGAAATTATACGGACTTGATAATTGCAGGCTCCGCGCCGACGTTATAGGCGACGATTGTCACAAAATTATAGACGGAATCAACGGCAATACCGAATTTTTGCACGGCGTAGTAGATTTTGTAAAGGCAAGGCTCAATTAAATTATGGCCGATATAACTAACATAAAAAATTTGAACGTTGCAGAGCTTGAGGAGCTTTGCGAGGAGCTTAGAAAAAAGATTATTTCCACCGTAATGAAGAACGGAGGTCATCTTTCTTCCAATCTCGGAGTAATAGAGCTGAGCGTGGCTCTGCATTACGTTTTCGATTTCCCTACCGATAAATTGATTTTCGACGTAGGTCACCAGTGCTATGCCCATAAATTACTTTCGGGCAGGGGCGACAGGTTCGATACCATAAGGTGCCGCGGCGGACTCTCCGGTTTTCCCAAAAAGGAAGAGAGCGAATACGACTCATATAACACCGGTCACGCAGGCACGTCCGTTTCCGCGGCGCTCGGTATGGCCAAGGCGAGAGATATAAAGGGCGAAGATTTTAACGTAATCTGTATGATAGGCGACGGGTCGTTTAACAACGGACTCGTCTACGAAGCCTTTAACAGTGTGCGTACGCTCAACAGCCGAATACTGATTATCTTAAACGACAACGGTATGTCTATATCGCCTACGGTCGGAAGCATGCACGAGTATTTGGAAAAGCTCAGCCGTGACTACGCGCACAAGGCAAAGACGGAACGCCACGCGGATATTTTTGAAAAATTCGGACTTTTATACGACGGAGTGTACGACGGCAACGACCTCGGCGAAATGATTGAAAAGCTTACCGAGGTTAAAGAGAAGCTTAAAACCCGCTCGGTAATCCTGCATGTGCTTACCAAAAAGGGCAAGGGCTACGCTTTTTGCGAGGAAAATCCCCAACAGACTCACGGCATAAGCGGCGAAGAAAAGCCGGTAGGGCGTTCCTATTCCGCGGCGTTCGGCAAAGCGTTGGAGAAAGTGGCACAAAGGGATGAAAAGGTGGTGGCGGTAACCGCCGCTATGACGCCAAGTTTAGGACTTTCTCCGTTCTTTGAGAAGTTTCCGCAGAGGTCCATTGACGTCGGCATTTGTGAAGAGCACGCGGTAATTCTGGCCGCGGCCCTCGCCTCTCAGGGTATGAAACCCTATTACGCCGTCTATTCGACCTTTTTACAGCGCTCGATAGACGAAATAATGATAGACGTATGCAGCCAGAATCTGCCCGTTACCTTCTGCGTCGACAGGGCGGGAATTTCAGGCGAGGACGGCGAAACGCATCAGGGTGTATTCGATATTTCCTTTTTGTCAATGATTCCCAATATAACCATCGCCGTGCCGAAAGACGTAAACGAACTCACGGCAATGGTTGAGGAAAGCGCCGCTTTCAACGCTCCGCTTGCTATCAGATACCCGAAAGATTGTAGGACCGTCTTTAAAACGGAAAAAAATAAAAACGTTTTGACCGAATGGGAATATTTGGAAAAAGGAGACGGCAAGGTCGCGATTTTTGCGTGCGGCGAGAGAACTTTAAGTATTGCGTACAAGGTAAACGAAGGGTTGCAGGCTCACGGCATAACGGCCGCAATAATTAACGCAAGGGTTGTCAAACCTTTAGACGAAGCGGTTTTAAGCAATCTCGGAGAAAATATTATAATAACCTTGGAAGATAACCAACTTATAGGCGGCTTCGGCAGTCTGGTTGCCAACCGTTTTGCCGCCGATAGGGAAAAGATCGTAAAGTGCTTCGGCTACGGCGATAAATTTATTCCTCACGGCACGGTTGACGAACTGATGGAAGAATTCGGATTGAATGCGGAGGAAATAGCCGGTTACATAGTAAAAATCGCCGGCAAATAAAATAACTGTTTTTTTGTTTAAATATTTAAGAAAATAAATAAGTACGTTAAATTATAAAAATTTAGCGTACTTATTTGCATATTTGAATAAAAGGTAGTATAATTATGCATATGAATGTGGGCGTGTACGTAAACGCGAAATATGTTACCGGACCTGAACCCCTTGAAACGATTGTCGGCGAGCTGAAAAATAAGGGTATTCCTTGCGTGTCGGTCGTCGACCCGTCCGTTATCGGAACGTTGGACGTTCTCTTGGTTCTCGGCGGCGACGGCACAATTTTGAACGTTGCCTCCGAATGTGCCCTGCACGGCGTCAGAATTCTCGGCATAAACTGCGGGCATATGGGTTTTCTGGCCGATTTCGAAAGCGACCAACTGAAAGAAGCGCTAAACCTGGTTATAAGCGGAAATTACAAGACCGTTTGCAGGAGTATGCTCGAAGTTAGCTACGGCGCGGCAACCTATTATGCGCTCAACGAAGCGGTGATTCAGCGTTGTACCTCGGGCAACTCTTTCACCAATACGGTAAATCTGCATGCGGAAATCGACGGTACTACAGTTGATAATTTTTCTTCCGACGGACTGATTATCAGTACGCCGACCGGTTCTACTGCATATTCTCTGTCGGCCGGCGGCTCTATTTTAACGCCCGATTTAAACGCTTTTATAATGACGCCCATTTGTCCGCATACTCTTCATTCGCGTCCCATCGTATTCAGCGACAGCGCGACGGTAAGCGTCAACCAAACGGAAAAAAGCTCCGTTCTAAATCTGATTATAGACGGACGGGTGGTAGAGACGGTGGACGGAAACGGGCCGATAATCATTAAAAAGGCCGCGCATTCCCTTGAATTTATTGCACTTGACAAAAATAACTTTTTTGAAAAATTACTTATAAAATTAAACATTTGGAGTAAATGATGCACAGAAACGCAAGACAGGCTATGATACTTGAAATTATAGCACAGCAGGACATTGAGACGCAGGAGGAGCTCTGCGCCGAACTAATCAAGCGTAACTTTAACGTTACTCAGGCCACGGTTTCCCGCGACATTAAAGATTTAAAGCTGTATAAGGTTGCGGGAACTACCAAAAAGTATAAGTATGCATATATCGAGGGAGACGGGGACGCCGTAAACAATAAGATGCGCAACCTTTTCCGCGAGTGCGTGCAAAGCGTCAACGCCGCCAATAACCTCATTGTAATAAAGACTATGAGGGGCAACGGCTCTACCGCGGGCGCATTTATCGATATGCTTCAATATAAGGAAATTATAGGAACGGTCGCCGGTGACGACACCGTTTTAATAGTTGTTGACAGCAACGAAAATACTCAGGAAGTAGTTTCCCGTCTGAGAGAATACATAAAATAATGCTGGAAAAACTTGTCATAAAGAACATCGCGCTGATCGAAAAAGCCGAAATAAATTTTGACCGCGGTCTTAACGTTCTTTCGGGCGAAACGGGTTCGGGTAAATCCATCATACTCGATTCGCTCAATTTTGCGCTCGGTTCCAAGGCCGACAAAACGATGATAAGGTACGGAGCGGAAGAAGCGGTAGTTACCGCGGAATTTTCGGTCGATGAAAACAGCGGCGCGAATAAGATACTTGCAGAGTTTGATATCGAGCCCGAAGATACGATAATCATTTCCCGTAAATTTACGGTCGAAGGTAAGAGCAGCATCAAAATAAACGGAAATGCCGCAACCGCAACCATGTTAAAAAAAGTTGCCTCACATTTGGTCGACGTTCACGGCCAAAGCGAGCACTTTTTTCTTTTAAGCGAGACCAACCAGCTCAACGTTGTGGATTCGCTTTGCGGCGATGAGCTTGTATCTTACAAAAATTCATTAAACAGGCTTTTACTCGAGAAAAAGGAATATAAAAGACGTATTGCAGAGCTCGGCGGCAGCGAGCAGGAACGGGCGCAGATACTTGACCTGTTGTCATACCAGATTAACGAAATAGAGGCTGCCGACATCAAAATCGGCGAATTGCAGGAGCTCAAAGCCAAGAAGAAGTTGTTCGATAACTACGAAAAAATATACGCGGCTATCGGCGCTATCGAAGAAATATTGAGCGGCGATAACGGCTGCAACGACCTTATTTCACTTGCCTTGCGGCAGGCCGCGCAGATTTCCGAGCTCGGCGACGAGTATTCGGAATTATATAACCGTCTTGAAAATCTTTCCGTTGAAGCCGACGATATTCGGGAAACCGTATCCGATTTGCTGGAAAGCTTCGCTTATGACGAGGAAGAGGCAAAGGCGGTCGACGCCCGCTTGGATTTGATTAAAGGTCTTTCACGGAAATACGGCGGCGACGAGGAAGAGATTCTGAATTTTTTGCAGGGCGCAAAACGTAGGTATGACGCTCTAAGCGACGCCTCGGCCGAATCGGAGAAATTGCTCAAAAAAATCGCCGAAGCCGACAAGAACGTTTTCGCTATTTGTAAAAAAATCTCGGACCTCAGGAAAACGGCCTGCGTGCAATTTTGCGACGGAGTAGAGGCGCAGCTGAAAACGTTGAATATTCCAAATGCGAAATTCTACGTGGAGTTTGCACCCTATGACGGGAATTGCGTTGACGTCGTCACGCCGAACGGCGCAGATAAAATTTGCTTTATGTTTTCTGCCAACAAGGGCGAACCCGCCAAACCGTTGAGTAAGGTTATAAGCGGCGGCGAAATGAGCAGATTTATGCTGGCTGTAAAAACGCAGTTAAAGGAAATCAACGGTATTTCAACTTACGTTTTTGACGAAATCGACGCGGGAATCAGCGGCATAACCGCAAAATCCGTTGCGGAAAAGTTCGTCTTGATAAGTAAGGAAACGCAGATAATCGCCGTTTCGCATCTTCCTCAAGTATGCGCGGCGGCTTCGGCGCAATTTTTGATATCGAAACACGATACGACGGACCTTAAGACGATAACCGAAATAAGGCACCTTAACCGCGACGAGAGAATAGCGGAGCTGATTCGCTTGACGGGCGGAGAGGCTACCGAGGCCGCAAAATCGCACGCCGACGAACTTTTGTCGATATACGGTAATTAAAGCCGACCTATAAAACTGAATAAATTAAATATAACTGCCCACAATATCTTTATGCTTTTGTTTAAAAGGTTATTAAAAGGTTTGTCGGGCATTATTTTTGCCCTTGCGATAATATTGAATTTCAATGCCGTGCCCGTATTTGCCGCAAACGGCGGCGATTACCTGTATCTCGGCGGTTTTCCGGCAGGCTTTGTTCTCAATACAAAAAACGTAGAGGTAATTGGTACCTGCGATATTCTTACGGACGCAGGCGCCGTGTGTCCGGCAAGAGAGGTCGGAATTAAGAGCGGTGATATTATAGATAACGTTAACGGCGTAAAAATCGAGTCTGCGGCCGACCTGACAAAGTTATTGAACGAGGATTTTGCCGAATACAAGCTAGGCGTAAAGAGAAACAACGAGACGCTCGATATTAAAATCGAGCCTATCAAAGACAAGAGCAGCGGCAAAAAGCGCTTTGGACTTCTTGTAAAAGATTGCATAAACGGTATAGGCACCGTAACCTATATAGATAAGGAAAATAATAAATTCGGTTCGCTCGGACATCCGGTTACCGACGCCGAGGGTAATCTGATACCAATAAACGGCGGAACGCTTTACGGCTGCAATATTTACGATATCAAAAAGGGATTGAGGGGCAATCCGGGCGAGCTTAAAGGTATATTCGACAACTCCAAAATGATGGGAGTAATTTATTCAAATACGCCTTGCGGCATTTTCGGCAATATTTCAAGCGAATACGATACGAGCGGGCTGAAAAAAATAAAGGCAGGCAGCGCCGAAGAAGCGGTAATCGGCAAGGCAACCATATATTCGACCCTGCACGGCGACCGTTGCGATGAATACGAAGTGAGCATCGTCAAAGTCGATAAAACAAATAAGGACAACAGAAACTTCGTAATAAAAATCAACGATAATAGGATTATCGAGAATGCGGGCGGAATAGTGCAGGGAATGAGCGGAAGCCCGATAGTGCAAAACGGAAAGCTGATAGGAGCGGTAACCCATGTATTCGTAAACGACCCGACGAGGGGATACGGAATTTCTTTGGACTGCATGACAAATTCATAAATATGTTTCCAATCCTCATATAATTGTATATGAGGATTTCAAAATTTAAAAAGCTGAAATGGGACAAAAGATTTTTAATCGCATATCTTTGTGTGTTAGTTTTAGCTATTATATCTGGCATAGTACTATTCAAAATCGGAAGTATAAGCACTTACGTCTACAATTTTGCCGATAATTATGTTTTTTACATATTCGATTTTCAGAACGGTAAACTGTTCGTTTCCCATATTCTCACCGAAATTTTCTATCTTTACGTCGCGTTTGTAATCGCTTATTTTACCAAGCTGCGCTTTCTCTGCGTTGCGGTAATGTTCGTAAGGACGGTATTCGTAGTTTTATACACGGCGATTTTACTTTCGTTTTTCGGAGCGGAGGGAATTATTATAGCCCTTTTGGTTTTATTGCCGACGTTTTGCGTTTCCTTTATATTTTTTATCTTTATTTCAGAGCAATGCAAAATATTTACGGCGCCGTTTGTCTTTATAATTCCCGCAATTTTGGCGCTTTTGAATACGGTAATCTTTCTCTTTTCGGTCAACGTATTATTCAGAGTTATCGTAGTGATAGTATAATTAGCCGAAATCGTTGCAAAATAATCGTATGAAGAAATTATTTACGGCAATTACTATGGCGGCAGTAGCCGCTTTAACCTCGATAGGCTGTGTTCCGACCTGCTTTGCCGCCCCGGAAGCGCCCAAGCTTACGACGGGCTGCAAGAGTGCATATATGTGCAACGCCGGCGGAGGAACTCCGGAATGTATTTACAGTGAAAACGAAACGGCGAGAATGCCGATTGCAAGCGTTTGTAAGGTTATGACGCTGAATTTATGCTTCGAGGCTATAGACGGGGGAAAGCTTTCGCTTGACGACAAAGTTACCGCAAGCGAGAGGGCCGCGGGAATGGGCGGCTCTCAGGTATTTTTGCAGGCGGGCCTAACCTATACGGTTTCCGATTTAATCAAAAGCATAGTCGTTTGCTCCGCAAACGACAGCTGTGTGGCCATGTCCGAAAAGATAGGCGGAAGCGAAGAGGCGTTCGTTAAGAGAATGAACGACAGAGCCGTGGAGATGGGTTGTAACGACACGTTATTTGCAAACTGCACGGGTCTACCTAAGGAAACGCAATATTCCTGCGCCAAGGACGTAGCCGTAATGTTCTCCGAGCTTATCGGGCACGAGGACTACTTCAAGTACAGTAAGATTTGGTTGGAGGACTTTGCCCATCCGGACGACAGGACAATTTCGATTACCAACACGAATAAGCTTATAAAACGTTATTCGGCATGTGACGGAGGTAAGACCGGCTTTACCAATCAGGCCGGTTTCTGTCTGGCTTCGACGGCTGTTAAAAACAATCTGAGATTGGTTTCGGTAGTTCTCGGCGCCGATACGAGCGATAACCGCTTTAAGTCGGCAACCGATTTGTTTGAATACGGTTTCGCTAATTATAAAAATAAGATTGTGCTCGATAAAGACGTAAACCTCAACGACAAGCTGGCTGTTAAAGGCGGCAAAAAGGAGGAAATATGCGTTAAGCCGTCAAGGAACAGCTACGTATTTTGCGCAAACAACGCAAACCCCGCGATAACGAGAAACGTAACTTTATTCGACGTATGCGCACCCGTGCAGAAGAACGACGTTGTAGGAAAAATTGAGATATTCAAGGACGGAATTATCTGCGATACGGCGGACGTTGTGGCGGCGGAGAATGCCGAAAAAGCCTCTTTCGGCGACAATTTCAAAAAAATTGCCCGTAATTGGACTTTGTAAGGCCTAAACTTCCGACTATATATTTGACTAATTCAAAGACCTTTGCTAAAATAATTATATAATTATTTTTACGAGGTCTTTTTTTATGAACGCGAGAGATAGCTTAGGCGTTAACCCGGACGGACATCTGCAGATCGGCGGCTGCGACGCCGTCGAATTGGCGGAAAAGTTCGGCACTCCGTTATACGTATTCGACGAGAGCTATATTCGCTCCATGATGCGCGTTTATAAACGGACCATCGAAAAAGAATACGGCGGACACGGCAACGTTTTATACGCCTCGAAGGCTTTTTCCTGTCTTGCGATGTATAGAATTGCCCAACAAGAAAACATTGGCTGCGACGCCGTTTCGGGCGGCGAGCTCTACACGGCGTTAAAGGCGGGCTTCGACGCGTCTGAAATTTACGTGCACGGCAACAACAAGAGCGCGGAAGAGCTGACTATGTCCGTTAAGGCCGGCGTGGGCGCGGTAGTAATCGACTCTTACCGCGAGGCTGAGCTTCTGAACGACGTCGCCGCGAGCTTCGGCGTAAAGCAGAAAGTTTTAATCAGGGTAAATCCCGGAGTAGAGGCGCATACGCACGCTTTCGTTCAGACGGCGAGAACCGACTCCAAGTTCGGCTTTTCGATTAACGACGGCGCCGCCCTCGAATATACCAAGCACGTTTTATCGATGGAAAACCTCGACCTTAAGGGCTATCATTGTCATATAGGTTCCCAGATTTTCGGGAAGCAGTCTTTTGTACTTGCCGCGCAAAAGATGATGAAGTTCATTTGCGAAATCAAAGAAAAGACTTCGTTTGAAGCGGAAATTCTAAATATGGGCGGCGGTTTCGGCATACATTATACGGACGACGACCCCAAGCTACGGCTTTCAGATTATGCCGAATATTTAACGGCAATGATTGTTACGATAAAGGAAGAGGCCAAAGCGCTTAACCTGACGCTTCCCTATCTTTTAATCGAACCCGGAAGGTCGATAGTCGGCGAGGCCGGCATAACCCTATATACGGCGGGTTCCGTAAAGGACATACCCGGCATAAGAAAATATATCGCCGTTGACGGCGGAATGTTCGAAAATCCGAGATACGCGCTATATCAGTCCAAGTACGAAGCCGTTAAGGCTTCCGACGTAAACGCGCCCAAAACGCAAAAAGTAAGTCTTGCGGGCAAGTGCTGTGAGAGCGGGGATTTAATCGGCGTAGACATGCCGATGCCCGATATTGAGAGCGGAGATATAATCGCGGTATTTTCCACGGGCGCTTACCATTATTCCATGGCGAGCAACTATAACAGAAATTTCATACCGCAAGCCGTGCTCGTCACCGGCGGCAAAGCCGAAACTATAATAAAAAAACAAACCTACGAGGACCTAGTCAGGAACGACGCGATCCCCGAAAGTTTAAAATAAAGAATGGATTATGTAATTGAAATAATTGCCAGACTGATTGCCGTTGTCTGCGTCTTTGCGCCACATGAATTCGCGCATGCCTACGTCGCATATAAAAACGGCGACCCGACGGCAAAAATTAACGGCAGAATGACGCTGAACCCGTTGAAGCACATTGATCCGACGGGATTTATTCTGTGCGCGCTGGTCGGCTTCGGTTGGGCAAAACCCGTACCCATTGACCCTTACAACTTCAGAAAGTACAAAAAAGGCATGTTTACTACTGCCGTCGCGGGCGTTATAGTAAACTACATTATTGCCTTTATCGCATATTTATTGCTGATGTTGGTCGGCAGATTTCTGTTCGCATTCTCATTGCAGAGTACGGTTACCGGCTACATCGTATATTTTCTGGAGACAACATTTTATCTCGTTTTTGCGTACAGTCTCTATTCTTTCGTGTTCAACCTCTTGCCTCTTAATCCTTTGGACGGATTCAGGGTGGTACAGGCCTTGACGAGAGAGGTAAACCCCGTACACAAATTTTTGAAAGAATACGGCCAGATGATTCTGATTATTCTTATTGCAGAAAGTTTCATCTGCAATATTGCCTCCGCATACTTGCCTATATTCGATTACTTCAATATTCTCGGCTACGTCGGCTGGTTTGCGCAAAATATTATCGGGTACCCCATTAAAGCTGCTTGGGGCTGGATTTTAACGGTATGATTGACGAAGAAAAATACGGAAAATTCGAATCTGAAGTTGATTACGATACGGTCTTGGACGATTTCGAGGGGCCGCTCGATCTTCTTTTGCACCTGATAAATATCAACAAGATAAACATAGAGGACATCTTTGTTTCACAGGTTACCGAACAGTTTTTAAACTATATCGAATATATGAAAACCCAGCCGTCGCGCGACGTCGATAAAGAGAGCGACTACCTTGCCATGGCGGCGCAGATAATCTATATAAAATCCAAATCGTTGGTCCCCGTCGTGGAAATCGACGGAGAGGAAATAGGCGGTGCGGACGAAGAACAGCAGGCGCTTATCGAACAGCTTAAGCAGCGTGAATTCGAGCTTATCAAGGAGCAGACGCCCAAGCTTAAAGACCTCGAAACTATCGGCTATTATTACAAAGAACCCGACAAAGAAATAAGTAAAGTAAAAGTCGTTTATAAAGACTTTAACGTGGACGCTCTTTTGCAGGCTTTTGCAAACCTGCTCTTAAGAAACGAGAGCCTTCAACGCGAAAAGGAAAACGTAAAGGAAATTCCCAAGGACGAATATACCGTTCACGACAAGGTTACTTATATTCGCGACAAGCTGTGCGAACGGGAAGAACTCGACTTCGAAGAACTGTTTACTACATATTCGAAGAGCGAAGTGATAACAACCTTTCAGGCTCTGTTGGAGATGCTCAAATTTCAATTTCTCCTAATCGAACAGGCCGAAACGTTCGGAAATATAAAAATAAAGCGCAATCCCGAAACAGACTTAAAGGATGTACATAATGAACAATTTGACGAATATAATTGAGGGCATCGTATTTGCTTCCGGCGAGGCAGTGCCCGTAAAATACATAATAGAAAAATTCGGCTGTACGCTGAAAGAAGTAAACGCTTGCATAGACCAACTGAAAAAGAAGTTCGGCGCCGAGAGCGGTATACATCTTCTGACGTTCAACGGAAAATTGCAGTTCGCCACCAACCCCGACTACCGGCAACAAATTTCCGACGTGCTTACGCCGATAAAAGAAAAAGAATTTACAAAGACGATATTGGAGTGCGCCGCACTTGTCGCATACAAACAACCCGTAACAAAGGGCGACCTCGAAGAGATAAGACAGGTTAACTGCGATTACGCCATACATACTCTTTTGGAAATAGGTATGATAGAGCCCTGCGGCAGAAAGGACGCAGTAGGTAAACCCATTTTATACGCAACGACGGACAACTTCCTCAAGAGATTCAAATTGAACTCTATCGACGATTTGCCGGATTACGACCAACTTATGGCGCAGATTGCCGAACTCAACGATACGATTCTGCGCGAGGAAGAGGGCGGAAATTATCTATATAAAAAGGACGAATATAACGCCGAAGAGGACGCGCCGCAGAATAAGGAACAACCCAAAGAAGAGGTTAAACCCGTTTCTACAGAAGACGGTTACGAGCTGCCCGACTTTTTGAGCGGCGAGGAAAACGTAATTAAAATTAAGTAAATTAACCTTATAAATACAGTTCCGCACGTAAAAGCGTGCGGGCTTTTTTATTACCGAATAATTATCCGGTTTTTACAGATAATAATCTTGTGAACGCACTCGTCTATGTTTCGGCAATAATTTTTGCCTTATCGATATTTCCCGTTCACCTGACAAATTACGTCTATCTTTCAACGACGGAAAACTACGCGAGCGTAAACGTAACCCTTTACAGATACATCAGGATTTACAATGCGAATTCAAGCAGAAAGAAGATTGGGGACGATAAAGCGGGCGACGGACAGAAAAGCATAAACGTTTCCGACTATACCGGTATCGATTTTCTTGCTATATACAATAAACTTTGTATTACGAAAATCGTCCAGCTCGGCGATTACGGGCTTATGAAAAACGCAAACGTTTATGCGGCGCTTACCCAAAACGCGCTTACGCAGGCGTTATACGCGTTTGTCAGAATCAACGGCGGGAGAACAAAGCTGCGAAACTACTCTATACTGAACTACGAGCACGGAGATATAAACTACTACTTAAAACTGACGGGCGTTATTAACGCTATGTCGTTTTTAAAAATATTTTTAATTTATTTAATGGGGAAAAGAAATGAGCGTAAAACTTAAAAAAACACAGAAAGACACATCGAATTTTGAAAAACCTGCATTTTCTATCGATAAACTTGCCGACGCCAACACCGTAATAGGCGAATCGATAGTTACAGTGAGCGGCTCGCAGGTAATTCCGCTTTCTACGGTTACCGTTGTTAATTTAGGCGGCGGCGGAGAATACGGCGACGTAAAGACGTTCAGAGAGGCGGACGGCTTTAAACTCGCAGGCGGCAACGGCACGGTCGTCACGGTAAAGCCCAAGGGATTTCTGGTCGACGACGGCAAGGAATGCAAGCTTCTCAAAATGGAAGAGGGCGCGATAGATACGCTTATAGAAAAGACAGGGGAGTTAGTTCACAAAATTTCCGACAATGTTTAAACGATTAAGCGTTATAATTACTTTGTCGCTGTTTGCGTGCGCAATGATAATTTTGCCCGTTTTGCCGATAAAATCGTACGCAAACGCCGACGGTAAGGCAGAAATTGCAATGGAGCTGAACAGCGGTACGGTCTTTTACGAAAAGAATGCCGACCAAAAGCTACCCATGGCCAGCACTACGAAAATTATGACGGCGCTCATTATCGCCGAAGAGTGCGAACTTGACCAAACGATAACGGTACCCGACGAAGCGGTCGGCATAGAGGGCTCCAGCATATATTTAAAACACGGCGAACAGATTTCCGTAAAGGATTTGCTGTACGGCCTCATGCTGCGTTCGGGAAACGACGCGGCGTGCGCGCTTGCCATTCATTGCAGCGGCAGTATAGACGGTTTCGTCGAAAAGATGAACAAGAGAGCCGAAGAGCTCGGCGCAAACGACACACATTTCGTCAATCCGAACGGCCTGCCTGCCGAGGGGCACTATACGACGGCAAGAGATTTATGCAATATAGCGCGCTACGCCATGCAAAACCAAACCTTCCGCACGGTTGTTTCCACTAAAAATTATAGCGGCGAATATAAAAATTTCACCAATAAGAATAAGCTTTTGAATACTCTCGACGGCGCGAACGGCGTTAAGACGGGCTATACCGAAAAAGCCGGAAGATGCCTCGTTTCTTCGGCCGGAAGAGATAACATGGACGTCGTATGCGTCGTTTTGAATTGCTATGATATGTGGGAAAGAAGCGCTGCGATTATAGACGACTGCTTTAATAAATTCTCGGTCGAGGCTATAGAAAAAGACAGGGTATTCGAATATAACGGAAAGAGCCTGACTCTCGGGGAAAATTGCTTCGTAACCGCCGAAAAAGACAAAGAGCTCGAATATAGAATAACGTCGGTCGGACGTCAAAGCGACGGCGCGGAGGCCGAACTTAAAATATTTTGCGAAAATAACTTGATTTTCAGTCATAATTTGTATACTATTTTAGATAGATAATATTTAAAAGCAGAATACGGAAATGAGAATTAACAGATACCTTGCCGCGTGCGGGGTGGCCTCGCGCAGGGAGTGCGACAAACTTATAGAAAACGGTGCCGTTACGGTAAACGGCAAGCTCGCGCAGTTGGGCGCCGACGTGGAAGAGGGAGATACCGTCTGCGTGAACGGCAAAACGGTTTCGGTTAAAAAGAACGATTATTATATTCTTAATAAACCCAAAGGGTATTTATGTACTGTGAAGGACGATAAGGGGCGCAAGACCGTTATGGACTTAATGCCCGAAAACGTCGGAAGAATTTACCCCGTCGGCAGGCTCGACTACGACAGCGAGGGGCTTTTGATTCTGACTACCGACGGAAATTTAGCCCAACACTTGACCCACCCGTCCAATCAGGTACCCAAGACCTATCTGGTTAAAGTCGAGGGAACGCTGACCGAAACGGCGTTAAACCCCATAAGAAGCGGTATCGATATCGGCGGTTACGTCACTAAAAAATGTAAGGCGCACATCGTCGAAACGAACAAGGCCTACACAAAGGTGCACGTGACTATTACCGAGGGCAAGAACAGGGAAGTAAGAAAGATGTTCGAGGCAATCGGAAAAGAGGTAACGTTGTTGAAGCGCATAAAGGTGGGCGACCTTACGCTTAAGGGGCTTGACCGCGGTGCATACCGAAAATTGACGGCGGAAGAGGTAGCGTACTTATTTTCGATATAAAAAAGAATCGGCAGGTTTTTAACTGCCGATTCTTTTTATTTAGTTACATACTTCTTATCAGTCCTACGACCTTGCCCAATATTGTAATATCGTCGAACACAAAGTCTTCCATATCGTCGTTTTCGGGGTGAAGAATAAATTTGCCGTCCCGCTTATAATAGCGCTTCACCGTAGCGCTGTCGCCGACCAACGCGACGACGATTTCGCCGTTTTCCGCAGTTTCCTGTTTTTTGACTACTATTTTATCGCCGTTGAACATACCGATTTTAATCATACTGTCGCCCTGAACGTTCAGCATAAACAAATCGTCGCTGCCGAAAAGGTTTGTAGGCACGGAGAAAAAATCCTCGTAATTTTCCTGTGCGAAAATGGGCTCGCCCGCGGCAACCGTACCAATGAGCGGAATTTTAACCGCCCTTTGGTTTATTGAACAGGTGCGCCGCTTGTTGGACCCGACTTTGGATTTAGTTATATAGCCCTTGTCGGCAAGCTCGTTCATAATGGCGAAGCACGAGGCGGTAGAGGGAATATCGCAGCCGGCGCAGATTTCCCTGACTGAGGGGGAATAACCGTTTTCGGTCATATACTTTTCGATAAAGGCAAGAACCTGTGCCTCACGCATTTCGTTTTTCTTCATTTTACACACTCACCGAGTTTTCTTTCAGTATAACATATAAAAAAATAAAAATCAAACTTTTGTTTAATAAATTTCTGTTGAAATTATATTTGTTTTCAATTATAATAATCTGCAGGAGATAAAACTATGAATTTAGGCGGCGAATGTATATTGGACGACGGCAAAATCTGCGACGGGTGCGGAGAGTGCGAGGTCTGCGACCTTGACAGAAACAAGAAGTGCGACAACTGCGGAAAATGCCTCGATATACGCGACGACGCAGTAATAAAAATCGATAAAATCATATTAGATAACGACGGCAATGTTGAATAGCGTAGGCACTTAATCGTCGTCGCGCTTCAGCTTAACCTTGCCGACTACGGAACGGCGCGTGTCTTCGCTTATCGCCGCGTAGTGTTTTCTTGTAGTATTCACGTCCTTGTGCCCCAAAACGTCGGCCACGATATAAATATCGCCCGTCGCCTTGTAAAGCTGCGTACCGTAGGTAGAACGCAGTTTGTGCGGCGAAATCTTTTTTAAGGGAGATACGATTTTCGCGTACTTTTCAACGAGGTTTTCAACCGCTCTGACGGTAATTCTGCGCTTTTGCGAGGAGAGGAAGAGCGCCCCGCCGTCGCAACCTGTCAAATCGGTTTCCTCTTTGTAGTCGAGGTAGCGTTGCAGCGCGGCCGCGACGTCGTCGTCGAAAAAGAGTATCGATTTACTGCCGCCCTTACGCGTTACTACAAAGGAATTATCTTTGAAATTTATATCGCCGTCGTTAAGGCCGACAAGCTCGCTTATACGAATACCCGTGCCGAGAAATAAGGTAATTATCGCGGTGTCGCGCACTTTGGCTTTTTCATGGTAGGCGCGTTGGCGGGGTGTAAGCCCGTTGCCGCTCTCGGCGGTATCTATAATATTGAAAACCTCGTTGCCGTCCAGCCTGATTATAGGCTTTTCGTGCAGCTTGGGAGTGGCAACCTTGGCGGAATTGTCCACCGAAATTTTGCCCTTGTTGAAGAAGTATTTAAACATTGCGCGGATTGAGGAAAGCTTCCGTGCCTTAGCGCGTTCGTTGCAGGTATGCGATACCCCGCCGAATTCATAGTGTGAGAGGTATACCAAAAAATATTCGATATCGTTGTTGGAAACGCTTTCCAAGTCTTCGAGCGTAAGTTCTTTTACCGTTTTCTTTCCGTTAAAACGCTTTTCGCACAGGAAATTGAAAAAAATCTTTAAATCGTGCGCGTAATTAAGTCTTGTAAGGGTGGAGGTAAGGCTGTCAATCGCCAGAAAATAATCGAGGCAGAAGGCAGGCAAATCCTCTTCCAAAAGTCGGCTGATTGTTTCTATATTCTTATTGTTTCTTTGAGTGTAGTAGTCGGCATTTGTTTTCATAATTAAATTTTACACCTATAGCATACAAAAAGTCAATCGCATTTTACGAATAATTATAACGTTTAAAAACGTTTATTTATTATAACGTAACCGATAACTTCAATAGCGGCGGCAGTGGTGTGAACGAAGTAAATAAATCGATTGTAAACGTGTATGGTAGCGGGTATAGTGGCGGGGTTAAAAGTATATTTAACTATTCGTAAAACACAGCTTTTACGAATAATAAGGCTAAAAAACGAGTTTATAATAGGGAATTGCTCGGCTGATTATCGGATTTTTCTATAATACGGCGAAAAATTACTTAAATTTAAGTATTTTACGTAAATTTCAATCTTAATTTCCGTTTTAAAATTTAAAGGCGTTTGCCATTGTACAAACGCCTGTTTTACGGTATTATGTCTGACATAATATCTCCGGATCAGACCATTTTCTGTTGTTTTACCTTATGGTCGATAATGTGCCTTTTGGCAAGCTCGCTTTTAATCTCCTGCGGCGTTATATTCATTTCGGCCATTAAAACCATAACGTGATACGCAAGGTCGGCAATCTCGTAAACCGTTTCGGCCTTGTCGCCGCCCTTGCCGGCAACGATAACCTCGGTGCTTTCTTCCCCGACCTTTTTTAAAATTTTGTCTATTCCGTTCTGAAAAAGATAGCTTGTGTAAGAG
Source organism: uncultured Clostridia bacterium (assembly GCA_964513195.1). Lineage (GTDB taxonomy): Bacteria > Bacillota > Clostridia > Christensenellales > Borkfalkiaceae > Coproplasma. Next base: position 26,876 of record CAZELQ010000001.1, read on the forward strand.
CCCTCGGGTAATTCGCTTTTTCTCTGCATAAGCAAGTCGTACAAGCCCTGGAAGGAAAAACTTCGATATTCGTCGTTTGCGTAAAGTTCATTGGTAAAACAGCTGTCCGTTCCGAGATGACATGCAGGACCGTCTTTGATAACGTTTACGGTCAACGCGTCAAAATCGCAGTCGGCGGTTATCGAAACAATGTGCTGAAAGTTCCCGCTGGTTTCGCCCTTGCGCCAAAGCTTCTGTCTGCTGCGCGAAAAGAAACACGTCTTTCCCTCGTTAAGGCTGATTTCCAGACTTTCGCGGTTCATATAGGCGAGCGTCAATACGCGGCCTGAATAAAAGTCGGTCACAACCGCGGGAATCAACCCATTTTCGTCAAACTTGAGCTTATTTATATCAATCATAATCTTACCTCGATTTTGTTGTTTTTAAGCTGTTTTTTAAGATTTTCTATGGAAATTTCCTTAAAATGAAACACTGAAGCGCCTAAACCGGCGTCACATTCGGTTCGGGTGAAAAGCGTAATAAAATCTTCTATGCACCCGGCGCCGCCGCTGGCAATTACGGGCACCTTGACCGCCTGACAGACTCGGTTAAGAAGCCCTAAATCAAAGCCTTTTTTAACGCCGTCCGTATCGATACTGTTTACTACAATCTCTCCGGCGCCGCTTTTTTCGGCAAAGGCCGCCCATTCTATTGCGTCGAGACCTGTAGGAATTCTGCCGCCTTTCGAATAAACTTTATAGCCGTTTCCGGTAAGCTTTACGTCCATTGACAGCACGACGCATTGGTTGCCGTATTTATTGGCCGCACGCTCGATAAGCGACGGATCGGCGATGGCGCCACTGTTCACGCTTACTTTGTCTGCGCCGCACTTTAAAACGCGGTCGAAATCTTCCAATGTGTTGATGCCGCCGCCGACCGTAAGCGGAATAAAAACTTTTTCGGCAACTTTTCTCAAGACGTCGCAAAAAAGTCCGCGTCCCTCCGCGCTGGCCGTAATATCGTAAAAAACAAGCTCGTCCGCGCCGCTGTCGGAATAAAACGCCGCAAGCTCTACGGGGTCGTTTACGTCCCTTAAGCTTGTAAAATTAGTACCTTTAACGACCCTGCCGTCCTTGACGTCAAGGCAGGGTATAATTCTTTTAGCTAACATTTTTCACCGCCCGCAATCAAGGCAACTTTTAAATCGATTGCACCCTCGTACAGCGCTTTACCGAGTATCGCACCGTAAACGCCAAGCTCTTTCAGTTTAACTATTTCTTCTATTGAACTTATGCCTCCCGAAGCCGTTATTTTGGGGTATTCTGTCTGACATAATACTTTGTAAATTTCCATATTTGTGCCGCTCATCATGCCGTCTCGGCTAATATCGGTATAAATAACGTTGTTGACGCCTGCGGCTTTCAGGCTCTTACAAAAATCAAGCGAATTTATCGCCGTTATCTCCCGCCAACCGTTTATCGCAACCTTGCCGTCCTTGGCGTCCACTCCTACGGCAATTTTGTCGGAAAACTTTTCTACCGCCATTTCGACTAAAGAAAAGTTCTCAACGGCTGCGGTTCCCAAAATTACGCGGCTCGCGCCGCAGTCGATATATTTTTCAATTTGGGCGCAATCTCTTATACCCCCTCCGACTTCCACGAACATTTCATTGTTTTTTACAATTTGCTCGATTATTTTCGCGTTATCGGCCTTACCGCTCTTCGCGCCGTCCAAATCCACGACGTGCAGATAGTTTGCGCCGAGGCCGTAAAATTTTGACGCGGCCTCAATCGGAGTCAGGGTGTAATTCTTCTTTTTACCGTAGTCGCCTTTCAGAAGCCTGACCACTTTACCGTCCAAAATGTCTATCGCGGGAAATATTTTCATTATTTATTCCTTTAACCCGTTGAAGTTTTTTAAGATTTTCAAGCCGTTATTGCCGCTCTTTTCAGGATGAAACTGCACGCCGAAAACGTTGTCCTTTCCGATTGCCGCGGTAACTTCCGTTCCGTATTCTGTCGTCGCCGTTACATACTTGTCGCATTTGGCGAAATATGAGTGGACAAAGTAAACGTAATCTCCGCTTTCCAGCCCGTAAAATAGCGGGTCGCGGTCAATTACGGCGAGGCTGTTCCAGCCTATATGCGGTATTTTCAATCCCTTTACGTAATCTTTTAGCCCGACGACCTCGCCGCCTATCAGGCCCAAACCGTCGTGCACGCCGTACTCGTAGCTTTTATCGAGAAGTAATTGCATTCCGACGCAAATTCCCAAAATCGGCTTGCCCTTGGCGCACTGCTCTTTTACTACTTTGTCCAAGCCGCCCGAGCTCAATTTTGCGGCCGCGTCGCCGAACGCACCAACCCCCGGTAAAATTACCTTATCGGCGTTGTCGATTATATTTTTGTCGGCGGTAATAACGCTTTCGGCACCTATCTTATTAAGCGAACACTGCAATGAAAACAGGTTGCCGACGCCGTAATCGATTATTGCAATCATAGTGAACCCTTGCTTGACGGCACGGTTGTGCCCGTAACGAGAACGGCGCTTTTTAGAGCTCGCGCAAATGCCTTGAACGCACATTCGATAATGTGGTGGGTGTTTTTTCCGTAGAGCTGAACGAGGTGCAAGGTTATGCGCGCCTCGCGGACGAACGATAAAAAGAATTCTTCGATAAGTTCGGTATCGAAAGCCCCTACCGCCTTTTGCCTGACGGTCTCGTCCTCGTCGGAAATTTTCGCAACCTGTATTTTCAAATCGTAATTTAAAGTAGCTCTGCCGCTTACGTCTACGGCGCAGAGCACGAGGCTTTCGTCCATCGGGATAGTAACGTCGGCGTATCTGTTTATTCCGCGTTTATCTCCCACGGACTGATTAAACGCCTGTCCGAGGGCAATTCCGACGTCCTCTACAGTATGGTGAAAATCTACCTCGGTATCACCCACGCATTTTACGGTCAACCCGAAGCCGCTGTGAACTGCAAACAATTCCAACATGTGGTTGAGAAAACCGCAGTTCGTATCGATTGAGTAATTGCCGCCGTCAAGATTTAAGGAAAGCGTAACGTCGGTTTCTCTCGTCTTTCTTATAACTTTACCCTCTCTCATTTCAGTTCCTCCAAAACAGCTTTAACGGCGCTTAAAAGCCCGTCGTTCTCGCGCTCCGTGCCCACGGTTATACGCACAAAGTTTTTAATTCTCGGATTGGAAATGTGCCTGACCAGCACACCTCTTCCCTTTAATTCGAGATAGAGCTTTTGGCCTCCGATTTTACTATTTCCGGCAAGTACGAAGTTTGCCGAAGAATCGATTACGTTAAACGACATAAATTTAAGACTCTCGGTCAGCCTCGCCCTCTCCTTTTTAATCTTTACTACCGATTCTTTAAAATAGGCGTCGTCTCTGATTGCAGCCGCGGCAAGCGCGGCCGAAAGAGTGTTTACATTATACGGGTGAAAGGAATTTTTTACCTTTTTCAGGTCCTCGATAAGCGCTTCGTCCGCTATGACGTAGCCGACCCGTGCACCCGCAAGAGAACGCGACTTGGAAAACGTGTTGACGGCTATAAGGTTTTTGTATTTGCCTATAAGCGGAATGACGTTTACGTTTCCGAAATCGGCGTAAGCCTGATCGACTATTACAACGTTATCGGCGTTCGAGGCTATGATTTCTTCTACTTCGCTTAAGGTCAGTTCGGTTCCCGTCTGTGCGTTAGGGTTAGCAAGAACGACGGTCTTCCCTGTGTTCAGATAGTCGGTAAAGTCAACTTTCAATTCATCGGTGAGCGGAATTGTTTCGGACGGACAACCGAAAAGGTTGGCAATCACTTCATAGAATCCGTAGGTAACGTCAGGGTAACAGACTCCTTGCTTGCAATAGGCCTTAAAGCAGAACGCAAGCGCCTCGTCTGAGCCGTTGGTCGCCAATACGTTTTCTTTCTTTACGTGATAATAATCGGCAATGGCGCCTGTCAGCGCGGTGCATTCGGGGTCGGAATATCTGTTCAGCCCGAAAAGAACTTCCGCATTCAACTTTTCGACCGCCCGAGCCGACGTATAATAAGGGTTTTCGTTCGTATTGAGTTTGATATAGCGCCTGTCGGTCGGTTGCTCGCCGGCAACGTATGGCTCTATCTTATTTATTAAGCCGTCTGCAAATTTACTCATTTTCGCCCGTTCTTATAGTAATACTTTTAGCGTGTCCGTCCAATCCTTCGGATTTTGCGAACGAAACGACGTCCTGCGCCGCATCAATCAAAGCGCGGCGGCTGTACGAAATGTACTGCGTGGTCTTTACGAAATCATCGACGCTCAAGGGCGAGGCGAATCTGGCCGTACCGCTCGTCGGCAACGTGTGGTTTGCGCCTGCGTAATAGTCGCCGATTGCCTCGGGCGTGTAATAGCCCAAGAATACCGAGCCGGCGTTCTTAACGCCATCCATAAGCGCGAAGGGCTCCTCAACGGCAAGCTCCAAATGCTCGGGCGCAAATCGGTTAGCAAGCTCTACCGCCGTTTCAAGACTTTCGCAAATAATAATTTTGCCGTAGTTATCCAGCGATTCCCGAGCTATTTCAACGCGGGGCAGCGCTACGAGCTGTTTGGCGAGCTCCGCCGAAACTGCGTAGGCCAGCTTTTCGCTGTCGGTGATTAGGACGGCCGAGGCGATTTTGTCGTGTTCGGCCTGCGAAAGCAGGTCTGCGGCAACGTGCGCGGCGTTTGCCTTACCGTCGGCTATTACGAGAATTTCGCTCGGTCCCGCAACCATGTCTATGCCACAGGTTATTCCGGAAACAAGCTTTTTGGCCGTTGCCACATAGTCGCGTCCCGGTCCCGTTATGACGTCTACTTTAGGAACCGTTTCCGTACCATAAGCCATCGCGGCTATGGCCTGCGCGCCGCCTATCTTGAATATTCTGTCTACTCCGCATAGGTCTGCCGCAACCAAAATTTCCGGCTTAACCCTACCGTCCTCTTTTACGGGCGTTGACATTATAACCGTATTTACGCCTGCGATTTTTGCCGGAATGGCGTTCATCAGCACGGTTGAGGGGTACGCCGCCGTTCCGCCCGGCACGTAAATGCCGGCGCAGCCGACGGGGGTTACCTTCTGTCCTACTATTCTGTCGCCGTAGTCGATTTCAAACCCCTCTTTTACCTGTTCTCCGTGGAAAGCCCTGATATTGGCTATTGCCCTCTTGAGCATTTCGATATATTCGGGCGAAAGTTCTTTATATGCTTCGTCTATCTCCTGCCTTTCCACCTCTAATTTATCGCCCGTAAATCCGTCGAATTTGGCGGAATACTCTTTTACGGCCCCGTCGCCGCGTATGCGCACGTCTACAAGTATCGTCTTTACGGCCGCCTCGACGTTGGCCGTCATCTCGTCTCTTGCTCCGAACAGTTCTTTTGCGGTCTGACCGCTGTATTTGATTGGCTCTACCATTTTTCAACCGCCTTTATAAGTTTTTCGGTTATTATTTTTATCTCTTCCGGTTTGAATTTATACGACGATTTATTGGCGATAAACCGCGCGCTTATGTCGGAAATTTTTTTGAATACTTTTAAATTGTTCTCTTTCAGCGTTGTACCTGTTTCAACTATATCCACTATGACGTCTGAAATGCCTAAAACGGGAGCGAGTTCAATGGAACCGTTCAACTTTATTATCTCGACGTCCCTGCCTATCTCGGCAAAATATTTTTCGGCAGTCGTTTTGAATTTTGTCGCTACGCGAAGCGGTACGGAAGTATCGTCTCTCCAATCCGATTTTGCAGCCACGCACATGGCGCACTTCCCCATCTTCAGGTCGGCGAGCTCGTATACGTCGGGTCCGCACTCGTCTAAAACGTCCTTGCCTACTACGCCGACGTCCGCGGCTCCGAGCTCAACGTAAACGGCCACGTCAGACGGCTTTACCCAAAAATAACTGACTTCGCCGCGCTCGTCTCTGAAGACCAGCTTTCGGCTGTCTTTCGAATATTCCTCGCACTTGTAGCCCGCTTCGGCCAGAAGAGAATAAACTTTTTCGCCCAATCTGCCCTTGGGTAAAGCTATATTTATCATTGCTTCACCTCCGCGCAAAGACTGATAAGCTGTTTGTATTTTAAGTCTGTCGGTTTATTTGTTGCAATTCTTACGGATTTTCCCGCTCTAACCTGTTTGTCGGCGAGCTCCAGCGCTTCGTCCTGGGTATTGTTATCGTAGATAATCAGATAATCGACCACGGGATCGTCGCGTTTTAAAAACCTTTCTATTTCGCCGAGATAGAGAGCGAAGCCGACGGCGCCGCCTTCCTTGTTCAGCTTGCTCAAAAGTCTGTCGTAGCGACCGCCGGAAAGGACGAACCGAGGCACTCCGCTTACAAAACCGTTGTAGATAATGCCGTTATAATAATCGGCGTTGTTTACGGCCGAAAAATTTATATTTATCTTGTCGCCGTAACCGAATTTCTCCATTCGTCTCCGCAATCTTTCAAGTTCTGCTAACGCCGAGCTCATTTTTTCGTTTAAAACGGCTCGCCCCGCTTCTTTCAGCGCGCTCTCAGCTTTGCCGCAGGAATTGACGGTTACGGTAAAAGCGTCAACAAGCTCCTTAGAGAAATTGTTTTCCTCCGCAAACCGATAAAAATCGTGCAGGTTCTTCTTTTTCAATAACCCGGCAAGAGTTTGCCTACCGCAGCCGAACTCGTCGAAAAGCCCCTCGGTAAATCCCATATGCGAAACGTCGAGAACGTACGAAGACGAAATTTTTGAAAGCGTTTCGCAGATGAGCGCCGTTATTTCCGCGACGGCCGCTTCGTCGACGGCGCCTATTGCCTCCACGCCCGTTTGGTTGATTTCCCTGAATTCGTCCGAGCCAACCGTTTGCCTATATACCTTTTCGTTATAGAAAAACTTTTCCATTCCCTCTTTGGGTACGTCGTTATGGCGAATGACCGAAAGCGTAACGTCGGGGCGCATTGCCATAAGCCGTCCGCCGAGGCCGGAAAAGGTTATTACGTTTTTGCCTATCAGAAAGTCCTTATTCTCCTGATAGAGCGAATATTCCTCGAAACAGCCCAATTTATAGCGTCTGAAGCCGCGGCTCTTGTAAAGCTCCGCAAGCTCGCCGATTATTTGGTTTTCGTCTTTATTTATAGCGATGCCCATTATTTGTCACCCTGAAGAAATTTTCTGTAACCGCCGCTACCGTGGGCTATCGCGCGGGAAATGCGCGATAGGGTCGCGCTGGAAATATCGGTCTCGGCGATTATCTCGTTGTACGTCTTACCCTCTAAAAATAACTTGGCCGCATAGGCTCGCTGGGCCATTTGCTCCAGCTCCTTATAGGTGCACAGATCGTCGAAAAATGCAGCGCAATCTTCCTCGGTCTGTAATTTTAATATAACTTCGTAAAGCTCTTTAAGCCGGATGTGCGTTTCTTTCATAGTTTAATTTACCCTTGATTTATTACAGTATACTTTATTGCTTTAAAGAAGTAAAGTGTTTTTAATAAAAAAACGGAAAAATGCAAAACATTTCTCCGAATTTTACCGCAATTAAATTTTATAGGGTACTGCCCGCCTGTTTTTGTAATAATACATCTCCTTGACGCCTAAATTTTTAAGCGCGGAAATCAGGGCCTCGCTTTTTCTCAAATAATCGGTTACACGGTGCGCGTCGCTGCCATAGCTCAGCTTTTTGCCGCCGAGCGACAAATATCTTTCGATAACGTCGGTATCGGGCAAAAACTCACTTCCCGAGGTTCCCGACGAGGTATTTATTTCAAGACATTTGTCGCGCCTTATTATTTCCTTTAATATTCCGTCGAGGAGCTCTGCGTAATCACGATATTCGATAGTCGCGCCTTCGCCGCTTCTGTATCTCGAAACATAACCTATATGACCCACAATCTGATAGTCAAAATCGGCTTTGACGCTCTCAGATACCGCCTTGAAATAGTCGGCATAGCTTTCTTTAAGCGTCTTTCCTCTAAAGAACTGCGGGTGATAGCAGTCTCCCCTCCCGGGAAGGGTATGCACGCTGTTGATTATATAATCAAAATCGTATTCTTCCGTCAGCTTGCGGTATTCGGGCAAGGCCGCGGCGCCGTAACCGAGCTCTATTCCACGCAATATTTCGATATCGGGATTATCGTTTTTCAGCTTTTCCGTCGCCGAAAAATATTTCCGTACGTCGGCAAGCGAAACGTCCGCGCCGTCTAACACGGCGTCGTAGTCGTAGTGCTCCGAAAAGCCGATAACGCCAATGCCTCTTTTCTTAGCCTCGGCAATATAGTTTTCCGCCGCCTCTTCGCTGTCGAACGAAAACGAAGTGTGAACGTGTATATCAATCATTTGCAATATTTCTTTTCTATAGCGCTGATTTTGCCCACTCTTCTCTCGTGTCTGCCGCCCTCGAATTCCGTGGTAAGGAATTTTTCGACTATTTCGAGCGCGTACCCGACGCCGACGACCTTCTCGCCCATGGCAAGCATATTAGCGTCGTTGTGCCGTCTCGTGTACTCGGCGCAATAGGTATCGTGGCAATGCGCGCACCTAACGCCGGGGACTTTATTGGCAACGATGCTTACGCCGATACCCGTAGAGCAGACGACGATGCCCTTATCGCATTCGCCGTTTGCCACAGCCTCGGCGGCGGGTAAAGCGTAATCGGGGTAATCGCAGCTGTCGGTCGTATATGTTCCGAAATCAACGTATTCGTAACCGTTCCGTTTAAGATATTCGATTATCGCGGTCTTTAGATTCAATGCGCCGTGGTCGCATGCAACAGCAATTTTCATATGTCATTCCTCGTATTTTAAAATGAAATTTTCCACAATAATTTTACAAGCTTCGTTCAGAGCGTCGCGCGTCCGGCGATAGGCGTCCAAATCCCTGCCGTACGGGTCGGGCACGTCGTAACCGCATATGTCCTTGACGGACAATACCTTTCCGCAGCCCTCCAGAAGCTGTTTCTGCCCTTCCGTCATGGTAACGACGAGAACGCTGCTTTCGATTATTTTCTGCGTAAGCTGGCGCGACTTGAAGTCGGGAAGCGAGAGCCCCGCTTCCCGAAGCGCAAGGCCGCCGTTCAAGCTTATACCCGAACCGACCTCCGCGTTTATTCCCCGGGAAGTCACGTCCCACCACTTGATATTTCTCTTTTTAATCTGCGCACGGAGCAATGCTTCCGCCATCGGGCTTCTACAGGTATTCCCCGTGCATACAAATAGTATTTTTTTTCGCTTCATTTATCTGCACGCCTTCGTCAATCTGTTCATAACTCCGACGATTATGCCGTCCTGCTTCTCCGGAGCGACGGCGATAATCATCTGTGCGACGCGCTCGCCCTCACGCAGCTTATCGTAGAGGTTTGCGGCTATCTCACGGTCTGTTTTTCCTAAATTCAGTACGTTTTCACAGTGCGACTCTGCCGCGACGGCGTCATCGCACATGAGATAAGCGTTTACTCCCTCTTCTTTACACTGCCTGTATCGGGCAAAGGCCTCTTCCCTTTCGTCATAAGAATAAAGGCAGGTTGCGCAGGATGGAGAATAATGCTTGTACTTCATTCCGGGGGAACGCACCCGCTCGCCCTCTTTCATTACGTACTCCTCGCATTCTCCTGCGACCATAGCTATCATTTCTCTCGTTATCAGCCCGCTTCTCAACACGCATGGAACGTCGCCCGTACAGTCCAACACAGTGCTCTCTATTCCGCCGCTGCACTTGCCGCCGTCAAGAATAAGTTCAATCCTGCCGTTTAAATCATCGTAGACGTGACGGGCCGTTACAGGACTGACGTGCTTTGAAATATTTGCGCTCGGAGCGGCTACCGGCACCCCGACGTACTTTAAAAAACGCTGTGCGCCGCCATGCGACGGTATGCGTACGGCGAGCGTATCGAGACCGCAGGAAACGGCCGCACTGACCTTACCGGTGCTTTTGTAAACCATTGTCAACGGGCCGGGCAAAAAAGCTTCGGAAAGAAGTTTGGCATATTCCGGTATTTCGTCGACAAGCTCAGACAAATCGTACCCGTCATGCACGTGCACAATCAGCGGGTTGTCGTTCGGACGGCCTTTTATTTCGAATATCTTTTTAACCGCTTCGCCGCACAACGCGTTGGCGCCGAGACCGTACACCGTTTCGGTTGGAAACGCAACGCAATCCCCGCGCAGAATAAGCTCTTTTGCGCGCGCAAGCGAAGAATCGTCAATTACTGAAATCTGCGTATTCATAATCAGAACGGAGGCAATTCGTCGTCGGGATAAACTTTGCCGCCGTCGGTTTCCTCCTCGGGCGGAACGTAATCGGGCACCGGCGCATTGTCATATACCGGCTCCTCTATGCCGTCCTGCGGTTCGGGGTTGACGAACTTGGTATATTCACCCTTAAAGCGCAGTTTTATTCTGTCCAAGCCGCCGTTTCTGTGCTTGGCGATAATCAGGTCGGCCATACCCTTTACGATATTACCCTTTTTCAATTCCTCTTCGGTAGCGGTAACGTCGGGTCTGTTTATGAACATAACGATATCGGCGTCCTGCTCAATTGCGCCCGATTCTCTCAAGTCGGAAAGCTGGGGTTCCTTGGTCTGCATACGGCGGAGCTGCGAAAGCGCGATAACGGGGACGTCGAGCTCCTTTGCCATAATTTTAAGCTCTCTCGTTATATCGGCCACTTCCTGCGTCCTGTTTTGGTCGGCGTTATTTTTTCCGCTCGACATAAGCTGAATATAGTCTATCATAACAAGGTCGAGCTGGCCGTTGTTTTTCGCCTTGATTCTGCGGCATTTGGAAAGTATTTCCGCAGGCGTCACGCGGGAAGAATCGTCTATGTAAATTCTGCTCTTTCTCAGTTTTTCAGCCGCTTTCGTCAAATTTTTCCAATCGCCTGCCACAAGCTTGCCGCCGCCGGCGAGAGCATTGGACATAGAGACTTTTGCATAGCTGCATAATAGCCTCTGAATTATCTGAATTTCGGGCATCTCAAGCGAAAATACGGCGCAAACTTTATTTTGATTGAGCGCCGCGTTTTCGACGATATTCATGGCTAGCGAAGTCTTGCCCATACCGGGGCGCGCGGCCAGAACGATAAGGTCGGATTTCTGCAGACCGTTCGTTAGGTCGTCCAGCCTGAAAAAGCCGGTCAGTACTCCGCGGAACGAATCCTTATTTTTGTCGAGCTTCTGAAACTTGTCGATAACGGCGTCGACCGCGTCGCTCTCCCTTATATCTTTGACCGATGAAGAATCGTTTGACTTGGAAAGGTCGTATACGAGCTCCTCGGCGTATTGGACGCTTTTAACGTTATCGTCACTCTTTTGCGCAAAGTTGATAATTTCCTTTGCCGCTCTTATAAGTTTTCTGTTAACGCTGTCGCGCCTTACGATTTCGAAATAGTGATTATAATTGGCGGACGATGGCGTAAGCTGCGTAAGCGAGGTAAGGTATGAGAGACCTCCCGCCTTTTCGAGGTTTCCTTCGGTTTCCAGCCTGTCCGCAAGCGTAACCAAATCAAGCGGTCTATGGTCGTGGTAGACTTGTTTCATAGCCGACAGAATGAATTGGTGCGATTCCTGATAAAAATCGTCCTCGGAAAGCTTTTCCAAAACGTCGGCAAGAATCATATTATCTATCAGCATGCAGGAAAGTAAGGCCTGCTCTGCGTCCAAATTGTTCGGCATCGTATTTATTTTGTCTGACATAGTACTTTATATTCCCATCAATTTTTCAAATTCGAACAGGCAATTTTCAAATTCTTTCATTGCAAACTCGAAAGGTTCTTCACTGCTTAGATCCACGCCCGCAAACTTCAAAAGCGAAACGGGGTCGGTCGACGAGCCTCCCGAAAGGAACTTGAAATAGTCTTTTACCGCGCTCTCGCCTTTGGTTAAAATATTGTTGACTATATTTATAGCCGCCGTCAAGCCGGTAGCGTACTTGTAAACGTAGAATGAAAAATAGAAATGCGGTATTCTGCACCACTCGCACGAAATTTCATAGTCGTGCTCTATTTCTTCGCCGTAATAGATCCGTCCGATATCGCCGTAGAGCTTACAGAGATTTTCGCGGGTTAACGGCTCGCCTCTTTCGACCATTGAGTGCGCCTCGTATTCGAACTCGGCAAACATAGTCTGTCTGTGCAGGGTTGCGCGTATTGAATCGAGATAATAATTCAGAAGATATTTTTTTAAATTTACGTCGTCTGCCTTGGAAAGAATATTTTTCAAAAGCAACACTTCGTTTACGGTGCTCGCAACCTCGGCGACGAAAATTTTATATTCGCTCTTGGCATACGGTTGATTTTTATGCGAAAAATAGCTGTGCAGAGCGTGTCCCATCTCGTGGGCGATAGTAAAGATATCGCCGGTCGTAGGCTGGTAATTGAGCATAACGTAAGGATGAAGCCCGTAAATCGCCCCGGCGTATGCGCCGTTGCGCTTTCCCTCCGTTTCTTCAACGTCAATCCAGCGCTCGGCTCTGCCCTTTCTCAAAAGGTTCTGATAATCTTCGCCGAGAGCAGCAAGGCCGTTAACGACAAATTCAAAGGCCTCGTCAAAAGGCATTTTCAGTTCGGCGTCTCCGACGAGCGGCGCGTACACGTCGTAAAAATATAATTTATCATAACCCAAAATCTTCTTCCTGTCACCGATATAGCGGTGCATTGCGCCGAGGTTTTTATGCATGCTATGAAGAAGATTTTCATAAACTTTTTTATCGACGTCCTCATAAAACAACGCTTGGTCGAGGCAGGAATCGAATTTATATACCTTACTAAGAAAAACGTTTTTCTTTATATTGCCGTAGTAGTTGGCTGTAAGAGTATTTATAAGACCGATATAAGCGGCATAATATTTTTTGTAAGCCTCCTCCCTCAATTTTCTGTCGTCGGAATGGAGAAGTACACCGTAAAGACCGTGCGACAGCTTACGTTTTTCGCCGTCGATTTCGATTTCCGGCAAAGGCAGGTCGGCGTTGTCAATCATGGCGAAAACATCGTTAAACGTGCCGAGCGTTTCGCTTGCGAGAGCTACTATTTTTTCCTCTTTTTCGCCTATTATGTGACTCTTTTTCTTGAGTATTTGCTTAAATTGGTAGTCGTAAGCCGCGAATCTTTCGTCTTCTATAACGCTATTTAAATATTCGTCGGGCAAAGAGGCGATTTCCGGCTCGTAAAACGCAGTCTCCGCGCAGTATGCGGAATACAGCATATCGACCTTGCCGCAAAGGGCGTTGTATTTAGTCACCCTCGTATCCTCGTCGCGCCTCATGCCGGCATATAAAGAAAGGCGCTCCAACCGACTGCCCAGCCAATCGTTATATTCGAGGAACCCGAGCAATATCTTTTTGTCGCCGAGCTTGCCTGCATACGCGGAAAAATCTATCTTCTTCTCGACTTCGTCAAAAGCGTTCTGCCACTTTTCATCGGTTTCGAATATATCTTCAAGCTTCCACTTATTTTCGGTCTTAACTTCGTTTCTTAACATCATTTTCCTCTTTAATTCTTATTTGAATGAATGGGTGCGGGTATAAGTCCGCCCCTTAAAATAAATCTTTCGGAAGATTTGGAGTGCACCGGCATAATCGGCGCTCGGCCGAGCAGCCCGCCGAAATTTACCTCTTCCCCAACTCCTTTTCCGGGCACAGGAATAACCCTGACGGCAGTCGTTTTGTTATTTATCATGCCGATAGCCGCCTCGTCCGCGATTATCGCGCTTATCGTCGTCGCGGAAGTATCGCCCGGAATAGCTATCATATCGAGGCCGACAGAACAAACTGCCGTCATGGCCTCCAACTTGTCAAGATTTATGTCGCCGCGCTCAGCCGCCTCTATCATTCCGATATCTTCGGACACCGGAATAAACGCGCCCGAAAGTCCTCCAACGCGCGAGCTTGCCATAACGCCGCCCTTTTTCACCGCGTCGTTTAGCATTGCAAGACAGGCGGTCGTGCCGTGCGTACCGACGCTCTCGAGCCCCATGGCCTCGAGTATCTGCGCTACGGAATCGCCTCTGGCAGGCGTGGGCGCGAGCGATAAGTCGACTATACCGAAGCGCGCGTTTAGTCGCTTTGCCGCCTCGTTGGCGATGAGCTGGCCTGCCCGCGTGATTTTGAAAGCCGTACGCTTGATTGTCTCGGCAAGCCGGGCAAGGTCTGCGTCCGGCACCGCCTCTATCGCGTGCTGTACGACGCCCGGTCCCGAAACGCCCACGTTTATGACGGTGTCGCTTTCGCCTACACCGTGAAAGGCGCCCGCCATGAAAGGGTTGTCCTCCACGGCGTTACAAAATACTACGAGCTTGGCGCAACCGAAGCCGTCCTTGTCCTTCGTAGCCACGGCTGTTTCCTTTACAACCTCGCCCATAAGCTTGACGGCGTCCATATTTATACCCGACTTCGAGGAACCGACGTTCACCGAAGAACAGAGCATATCGGTCGTTGACAGAGCTTCGGGAATGGTCCGTAAAAATACTTTTTCGTAATCTGCCGTTCCCTTGTGGACAAGCGCAGAATAGCCGCCCAAAAAGTCAATATTCAGCTGTTTAGCCGCCCTGTCGAGAGCCTTGGCAATCAACGGAGCCTTTTCGGGGAAGGCCGCACAAAGAATACTTACCGGCGTTACCGAAACGCGTTTATTTACGATAGGTATTCCGTATTCTCTGAACAGATCGTCGGCCACGCCGACGACGTTTGCGGCCTTTTTACATACCAAATCGTAGACGGCGTTTGCGGTCTCTTCCCCCGTCGCCCTTATACAGGGCAAAAGGGAAATTCCCATAGTCACCGTTCTGATATCGAGGTGTTCCCTCTCGACCATATCTATTGTTTCGAGTACGTCTTTATAGTTGAACATAATTCACCTCAAATGCTGTGCATCGCGCTGAATACGTCCTCGTGCTGGAGGTGAACCGACATACCTATTTTTTCGCCCATCACCTTACACTCCTGAGCAAGGTCCGCAAGCTTCTGCGTGGCGCCCGTAAGGTCAACCAGCATAATCATTGCGAAGTATTCGTCCATAATAGTCTGGCTGATATCGACGATATTTACTTTCTTTTCCGCAAGAAACGTGCTGACCTTAGAAATAATGCCTGTCTTGTCTTTACCGACGACGGTAACAACTGCTCTCATAAATTTT
Organism: uncultured Clostridia bacterium; assembly: GCA_964513195.1. Lineage (GTDB taxonomy): Bacteria > Bacillota > Clostridia > Christensenellales > Borkfalkiaceae > Coproplasma. The sequence continues at coordinate 41,974 of CAZELQ010000001.1, forward strand.
CTCCGTATATTTCTTAATTCCCGCCGTTAAAAGCCGACGGCAGCGTGAATTCGAAAAAAGTATTCAAAGAAGTAATAATATCTTTGTTTTTCATGGACCACGCGGTAACTACGCCCTCCGTCCAACCGATAGGCATACAGCCATATTCCTCAGAGCGGCTGTCGTTGCTGTCGTCGCGGTTATCGCCGAGACAGTACATATACCCGTCGGGTACGGTAATCAGAGGAGCGTTGGCCTTCTCCAAGTTATTTATTTCCAGCACGTAATCCTCGATTAGCGCCTCTCCGTTTAAAAACACGACGCCGCTCTTAATTTCCACAGTATCGCCGCCGAGCGCGATGAGCCGTTTAATAAGAGTCTTTTTACCCGTATTGATTATGATTATATCGCCGCGCTTGGGCGTTTCGTACTTGTTGGCATAGACGAACTGTCCGCCCTTTTCCGCCCCGCTCTCGGCGCCTATCAACGTGTTCTCCATCGACGGGCCGATAACGTATACCTTAAAATACGTGTTCATCCATAAAAAACACGCCGTAAAGAAAGTAAGAATTACGAATACGACTATCAGAAGAATCCAAGAAAAGCCGTCATCGCGCTTTTTATAGTTTATAGGAAGTTGTTTCATTAACTATAACCAAATCAGATTATTCAGCGCAAATTTTCCGCTCGCCGTTAAAATAAGCGTTTCGCAACCCGTAAAGTCGTTTAAGGAAATTCCGTTGTTGTTTTTGAACATTTTGGGCTTTAAAATACAGCTCTGCCATACGCCGCCGATTACGCTCTGCTTAATCCAGAAATTCTCTCCGTCGCCCTTTTTCAAACTTATATCTATGATAATATTTTCTTCGGAGCAAATGTCCAGCTTCAGAATGCTGTCCTTATCGGGGGCAAACCGCGGCGCCTTTATTCTGTTCGTCGCAAGACCGCCCATCGAGTATATGCCCGAAAGGTCGCACATTGTGACCATTTGCGGCAGTATTTCGTCGTCCGTCAGGAAAACGTCGCCGACCGCACTGTCCGAACATTCGGCGACGGCAAAGCTCTCCGCGCCGAATGTATTCGTATAAATAATTCTGGACTTGGATTGGCTGTTGCGGAACCTGCCGCTTATCTTTTTGACCGCAAGCTTAGACCAAACGGTAAAGCCGTTGGAATACACGACGTAGCACATAACGAAAATCAGCGACGTCTTTTCGTATATATTCAAAAGATATTCGCTCACATCGGCGCTTATCGACTTCTTATGAGGCGCAAGGACCCAGTCGCGCGTGGAAAAATCCATACAGTCTTCCGATATAAAGACGTTGCATTTTTCTATAATGCCCATACTGTCGCAGACAACCTTGGCGACAAGGTTGCCGTCATCGTCGACGTTTACGCTTATATCGGCGGGCTTAGGCATAAATACGTGTCTGCCCTTTACGTAGCCGTCGAGGAACATTAACATATCTTTCGTGCCGCGCAAATCTATTCTCTTACCGGTATTTATCGAATATGCGATAGAGCTTAAGCCGGCATACTGTGGATTTATGCGCGAAAAGGTGTCGAACGCCCTGTCATAATTGAAGTCGGGATTATTCGTCGAACACAGAATAAGCACCGGACACTTTACGTAGGGCGCGTAAGATTGCGAATCGATACCGGCTACGAACCTGTATCTCTCCTCGTCGAATTCGGGCTCCGTTCCGAAAAATTTTCCGTGTCCGCGATATGCTTTCCAGCCGCAGGCGTTTACCGTTACCGCACATGAAAAACGCGCGACGGCGGCCAATTTCCAGACGATTTCCCCTCCGTCGCCGATTCCTATGAGACCTATATTCTCCGTAAGGAATTTTTCCTGCAGATATTTTCTTGCGTAGACGCCCACAGCGACCCATTCATACCAAGTGGTCTGAACGGCCGTATCATCGACGAAATCCTTATGTCTTCCGCAGAAAACCGAGTTTGCGTATTTGACGTTATCGGGGTATCTCGTAAACCTGCGCTTGCCCTCTGCCTCGCCGGAATAGTCAACGTAAAGAGCGCTGTAACCGTTCTTCACGAAATAAGCGAGCAGCTTTTCGTCAACGTCGTCGTTTTCGTCGCGGAGAATAAGCACGCATTCTCTCGACGGCGTTTCCTCATGATAAGCGACGACGCCGGATATGCTTACCCTACCCATTCCGGTATCGCGGCCTGAAAATTCTACGTATTCATATTTTATGCCGTCGTCGACTTTTTCGTCGAGAGTTACCGGCATCAAGGCGAGCTCGGCGTTAAAATTTTTCCAAAGCGATAGCGGCGTAAGAATGTTTGACAAAGGTGTTCTCCCATTTAAAATTATATGCTTGCGGCCCGACGCATATATAGCGTATTAAAAAATAAAAATGAATTGATTTTTCCGCTTGTTTGAGTTATAATATTATTCGCACCGTTAATTCGGGCGACAATTATTCATTTTGAATATATTATATTCCTTTTCGTTTTATAAATCAAGCGTTAACGCGGGAGTTTTGAGCATGGCTTTTATTTCGGTGGCCGAAGAGCTTACCAAACGGACGACGACAGCCGTCGAAAACAAATTCATAATTAAATACCTTGCCGAGCTTGAGCCTATGGCCGTAAAGGCTTATCTTTACGCGCTGTATCTCGTCCAGAACGGACAAACCGCGTGCACGCTCGGCGACCTTGCGGTAAAATTGAACATTTCCGAGGACGACGCCAAAGGCTACTTCGAGTATCTTTCCGAATTTGAGTTGGTCGCCATTACTTCTTATTCCCCTTTCGAGATAAAAATTCTCGATTGCGACAACAGTTCCGGCCGTCCCAAAAGACTCAATCCCGAGAAATACGCCGGACTTTACGAGGAGCTTCAAGATATTCTTTCGGGCAGAATGATATCTCAGAGCGAATTCAGAGAATATCTGATTTTGCTTGAAGACTACGGCTTCGAGCGCAACGCTCTAATAATGATAATTACATATTGCGTTAATCTTAAGGGCAACGATATAGGCGCCGCCTATATAAAAAAGGTCGCTAAAAGCTTTTCCGAAGACGGAGCGACAAGCGCGCGGCAGGTCGAGGAAAAATTGGCTTTCTTCACTGCCTCTAAGGTTGCCTTGAAAAGGCTGTATGAAGAGTGCGGCAGCACGAAAACGGTCGCTTCCGGAGAGGATTCCGCTTATTATTCCAAATGGGTTAAATCGGGCTACGACCTCGATAGAATCATATGCGTTATTAAGTGCTTTAAGGCAAAGAAATTCAGCGTTATCGACGGCATTATCGAAGAGCTGTCAAAGAACAATATTTTCGAAGAGCAAGATATCTTAGCCTATTCCGAGGAAAAACGCGAGCTACAGCAAATTACAAAAACGGTCGGAAAATCACTCGGCGTTTACGTTTCGGACGCCGCCCCCTACATCGGGCACTACGTATCGAAATGGAAAGAATACGGTTACAGCCAAAGCTCTTTAAAAGTAATTGCCGATTACTGCTTTACCTGCGGTAAAAACAATTTCGGCTCCATGGACAACTTCGTGACAAAATTGTTCGAGGAGGCGATTATAGATAACGACAGCGTTTTAAACGCAATTTCAAACCTGACCGACGACGACGCTTTCCTGAAAAAGGTTTTATCGGCCTGCGGTATAGAGAGCAACGTAAAAGCTTCCGACAGACAAGCGCTTATAAGATGGCGCTCATGGGGCTTCGGCGACGAAATGATTTTAAAGGCCGCAGAGCTTTCCTACGGCAAAGGCAATCCGTTAACCCATATGAACAATCTGTTCTCCTACTGGAAGGCGTCGGGCATATTCAGTATAGACAAAATTACCGACAAAAAAGATAAGAGCTATAATAAAACCTCCGCAAGAGAGCGCGATATGGAAGTGTACAGGAAATTATACGCAAAATTAGCCGAAGAGGACAATGATGAGTAAATTATTAAAAAGGCATATAATCGAGGTGCTGACCCTCATAAGGGTCAACTACGAAAACGCCTATAAAAACCAAGACGAAAACGAAGCCGAACTGCTGGTAAGAAATTGGTACAACTTTTTGAGCAAGTACGATTACGAAACGGTTATGGCGGCGACCCAGCTTGCGATAAGCAAATCCGAGTACGTGCCGAGGCTGTCAAATATAATTAACGAGGCGGAAAAGCTTATCAACCCCGACGCAAAATCAGACGAACAGCTTTGGGCGGAGCTATACTCCGGTCTCGGAAAGGTTTACGATATCTCCCGGTATCTGGCCTACCCCCAATACGTAAAATGGGCAAACGGCAAGCTCAAAGAGATTTACGAAAACTTGGACGACGATATAAAACTATACGTCGTTAACGTTTCCGCTCTGGTGGAAATTTCCGAGATGAACGACGACTCGCTGCTCTATGAAAAGGCGCGTTTTTTAAAACAGATGCCCGTCCTGAAAAAGAATAAGAGCGATAAGGCTACGGCGCAGAACCTTCTTGCGCAAATCGGCGGCGCACCGAAGCTTCCGGAAGCAAAGAAGAATTGATAATTATAAAGGCGGACAAACGTCCGCCTTTATTTTAAGTCTAAAAAATCACTTATCTTGCGGTTCTTCGCCTGCCGGCTGCTGCTCCTCTTCTTCCGTTTCGGAATACGGATTGACGTGCACGGTCACGTGTTTGACTAACGGGAAATTTTGTTCTACCCCGTCGTGCACCTTTTCCGCTATGGAATGAGCCTCGCTCAGCAAGAGATTTCTGTCGCAGGCAATTTCCGCAACGACATATATACGGTTGCCGAATAATCTGGTCATTAAAGTATCGAGCCGCTTTACACCTTCGCAGGAGCAAATAAATTCTTTGAGACGGCTCTCCGTTTCGCTGTCGCAGGCCTTGTCGGTCATTTTGTTTATAGCGTCGACGAAGATGCTTATTGACGCCTTTAAAATCAATAGACAGATAACTATTGCGGCTATTGAGTCCAGAATGGGCACTCCGCACATTGCGCCGACGATACCTATTAAGCTGCCAACCGAGGAAAGTGCGTCCGAACGGTGATGCCATGCGTCGGCTTTGAGCGCGCCCGAATTTATCTTTTTCGCCGCAACATAAGTGTACCAGAACATTGCCTCTTTGACGACGATAGAAACAACGGCCGCCGACATGGCGAGAAAATCGGGTGTTTGCGCCGTTTTATAGCTGCCGTCGACGATATTCTTTATACCGCTGTAGCCTATACCGATACCCGTCGCAAACAATAACGCCGACAAAAGAATCGCCGCTACGCACTCGTACCTTTCGTGCCCGAATTCGTGGTCCTTATCTGCGGCCTTTGCGGAAATTTTTACGCCGATTATAACTATTATCGTGGAAAATACGTCGGAAGCCGAATGAATGGCGTCGGAAACCATTGCAAGCGAATGGCCTAAGAAGCCTGCAACGAATTTGAAAGCCATCAGAATGAAATTGAAAATTATAGTAATAACCGAAACTTTGACGGCTATTTTTTCCGCTTCAGAACCCTGCATTTATTGCTCCGAATTTTTTGTATTTTTGCTTAAAATGAATTGACAATACACGTCATTTAAATATATAATATTCGGGTAAGCCGTTAAGGTTTACAAATGAGTATGCTGCTGTGGCTCAGCAGGTAGAGCACATCCTTGGTAAGGATGAGGTCGGCGGTTCAAATCCGCTCAGCAGCTCCACGGAACCCCCAAAATTTTGGGGGTTCTTCATTTTATTCGTTTAGATAACCAAAAGCAGTACTCAAATGCGGCAATAACATTCGGGTACTGCTATATTCTACGCTGTTTATTATTGCGCGTTTTCGATAATCTTATTACAATGCGCGCACTCGATTATAGGCTATTGCGCTTTTTTTCTCGCTATTGCGATTCTTATCTTTTTGGAGGCGGGCTTCCCATCGTCCGTTTCCGCAGCCGCAGGCGCCTCGGCCGGTATATTCTCCATCTCGACGGCGAGCCCCTCTTTTATTTTCATTCTTACGTATGCAACCGCGCAAGGTTGAGGCACTGTCTTGTCGCAGTTTTTGCAGAACGGCGCGTACGAGCCGCACAAGTCGGACTTGAATTTTTGGCTGTTCAGAAACTTATCGTTGTCAATAACCTGCTGAATCTGAGCGAGATTTTCCGCCGTCAATACGTGAGGCATTTCCTTTAAAAGCTCTAAAGGTCCGTTTTCATTCCACATAGCACATACCGCCTTTTGAATTATATTTCTATTATAGTATAAATACACGTCGAAATCAAGTCTATTTTCAAATTTCCTTGACTATGAGAGTGCCTAAAATCTCCTCGTATTTTTCACGGCGGAAAGAAATGGTGTCGGGCAGAGTCACGGCCGCGGTACCTGCCGCCACTCCGCTTCTTAAAACGTCCTCGAGGCCCGCCCCCTCCCCGAGAGCTTTAGTAGCGGCGGCAACCATAGCGTCGCCCGCACCCGCCGTGGAATTCATGGCAACGTTAAGCGACATGCAGTAGTAACGCTTTTCACCGTCGCAGATTACCGCGCCGTTTTTGCCTAAGGAGAGAAGCACGCGCTTGGCACCTTTGGCAATCAATTTATCGCAGGCGCGTATCATACTGTCCTTATCGGTTATTTTAACTTTAAGCGCCTTTTGAAGCTCGGCGAGATTGGGCTTTACAAGGTCTACGCCGTATTTTAACAGATTTACAAGCTTGTCGCCGTCGGTATCGATTACCCTGATAACGTTTTCGGGCACAGCCGAAAGTATCTGCTCCATATAGTTCTGCGGCAAGCTGTCCGTGCATCCGCCCGATATTACGACGGCGTTGCATTTTGTCGACAGGTCTGCGACGGTATCGACCAGCTGTTGCAGATTTTCGCCCTCGATAGGCGTCGCCTCGTCCACAATTTCAGTGAGCATTGAACGATTATCGACAAAGTTGAATACTTCCCTTACCTTACCCTTGTTCCAGACGAATTTATAAGTAACGCCCTCGCGGTGAAGCTCCTGTTCGAACAATCTGCCGCTTTCCTCGTGCATAAAGCCGCTGGCTATGGAATCCGCCCCCAGCCTTTTTATGCCCGCGGCGACGTTGAGCGCCTTGCCCATAAGATACGTGCGCTTGCTGATAACCTTGTGAGTCCTGCCCACCGAAAGCGAGTCGACTTCAATATTTACTTCGAGACAAGGGTTCAAACTTACGCACAAAATCATTTTCAAAAACCTTTTAAACTGATATTTTCAATAAAAAAACCGCTTTTTCGTTTAAAGCGGTTCGTAATTTTTACAAGTTACATAGATATCATCTGAAGAGTTTCATACAGTTCGTAATTAAATTTCTTCTTCATGCTGACCGCTTCGATAATGTCCATATCTATTATCTCGTTTTTATGGATACCAACCACTCGGTTGCCGATGCCGTCCTTTAAAAGTCTTACGGCTTTATTGCCGAACTGCGCCGCCAACATTCTGTCGGCCATTGACGGCGAGCCGCCGCGCTGTATATGGCCTATAGTCGTAGGTCGCACGGAATAGGTCGTTACCGACTGAAGCTGTTTTGCAAACTCGTCGGCCGTGCAAACGCCCTCGGCGACGACAACAATGTTGGAGTGCTTGCCGTTGGCGCGCGAACGGTTAATCCGCATAACGATATCGTCGAGGTCAAACACGACCTCGGGAACAACGATGATTTCGGCACCGCTTGCAATGCCCGCATAGAGCGCGATATCGCCGCAACGCCTGCCCATAACCTCGACGACCGAAATTCTCTCGTGTGAGGTCATAGTATCGCGAAGCTTGTTTATAACGTCGATACAGGTATTGACCGCCGTATCGAAGCCGAGCGTGTAATCGGTGTATTCGAGGTCGTTATCTATCGTGCCGGGAATACCTATGGTGGGAATTCCGTACTCTTCCGAAAGGCACTTAGCGCCCCTGAAAGAGCCGTCGCCGCCGATAACGACAAGCCCCTCGATATTTCTTGCTTCCAAAGTTCTGACCGCACGCTTCTGCCCCTCTTTGGTGAGCATTTCAAGGCATCGTGCCGTTCTGAGCTTGGTGCCGCCGCGCTGAACTATATCGGAAACCGAGCGCATTTCCATAGAGATCATATCGTCGTCGATAAGACCCTGATAGCCGCGCTGGATGCCGTAAACTTCCATACCGTAATACATTGCAGTCCTGACGACCGCCCTTATGCAGGCGTTCATTCCGGGAGCATCGCCGCCGCTGGTAAGTAAACCGATTCTTTTCATTGAAAATCCTCCGACGTCTTCGGCATACGCCGCACGTTTGCGCTCGCCCCCTTAACCGTATGCCGATAGAAGTTTCATTCAAGTAATTATTATATCAGATTTAAAAATTAAAAACAACCCTTTTTGAGAGAATAATTTTAATTATTGTCAACGTATTTTATGTCTTCCTCGTGAATATATCCGCAGAGCTCCGCCAAAAGGGCTTTACAATAATTTACTCCGTGGGGAAGCCTGTATCTTTTATCTCCCCGCACAAGCGCGCACGTAACTGTACCTTCGTAGCTTGACAGCATTTGCACGAGCTCGTCAAAGCTATCGTCGGAAAGCGCACCTGTATTCAGCCAGAGTACCGGTCCCCTGCGCGCACCCGCCGCAGCCGTATTTGTTTTACGGTCGTAAGAAGATACGTCGAATTCCTTGACGTCGTCGATTATAATGCTTGGTTCGTCCTCTTTAGACAGGTCGAGCTTGCCCTTTAACGTGACTATTTTGTCGTTAGCTATTACGGCCTTAATCCTTTCGAAAACCGACGGGAAAGCTACGCAATCTATGTTGCCGTATACGTCCTCTAACGTCAAAAACGCCATGGTAGCGCCCGAGTTTCTCGTTGTCGTGCGCCTTATAGCGGAAATAATACCGCCCATCGTTACGGGCATACCGTCCGAAATCCTGTTATAAGTCCTCATCCCGTCTTCGTCCTCCATATAGTCCGAGAGATAAGAACAATTAAAGGAGCAATCCCTGAAAGCCGACATATATCTTTCAAAGGGGTGACCGCTGACGTACACGCCGAGAACGAGTTTTTCCTTAGACAATTTGTCCATAAGCTCGAATTCGGGTATGTCAGGGTATTCAACTTCGAGTTTTTCGTCGGTAATTATATCGCCGAACAGGCTCAACTGCGCACCGCTCTTCTGCTTGCATATCGCCGAAGCGCGCGAGTAGAGCTCGTCGTAAACGGCATACAGTCTGGAACGGGCTATGCCCATTGCGTCGAACGCGCCCGCAAGAATAAGTCCCTCTATTATTCTCTTGTTCACCATACCGGCACAACGCAGTAAGAAGTCGGGAAAATCCTTGAAAAGTCCGTGGGTTTCCCTCTCCTTTATTACCTCGTCTATCGCCGCCTGACCCGAGCCTTTAAGAGCGGAGAGGCCGAATAAAATGCCGTCGCCTTCAACCGAAAACGCCGTCTTTGATTTATTTATATCGGGCGGAGAGACGGTTATGCCCTTGTCCTTGAGGTAAATTACATACTTGGTTATTTCGTCTATCTTGTTTAACCGGTTATTTAAAAGCGCGCAGATAAATTCTTTGCAGTAATATTTTTTAAGCCAAGCCGTTTGATATGCGAGAGTTGCGTATGCCGCGGCGTGCGATTTGTTGAACGCATATGAGGCAAAACCCTCCATATTGGCGAAAATTTTGGCCGCGATTTCGGCGGGAATACCGTTATTTACGCACCCCTTTATCTCGCTTCCGTTGGTGTCGCTTATGCCGCCGTAAATAAATTTTTCTTTCTGCGCCATAAGGGTCTTTTTGTCTTTTTTACCCATTGCCCTACGTACGAGGTCGGCCTCGCCAAGTGAAAAACCCGCAAGATACTGGAAGATCTGCATGACCTGTTCCTGATAGACGGGAATACCGTACGTAACCTTTAAAATCTTTTCTTCCTGCGGGCAATCGTACTCGATCGGCGCTTCGCCGTGCTTGCGTTTACAGAAATCGTCTATAAAGCGCATAGGCCCCGGGCGGTAAAGAGAGACGCCCGCTATCAGGTCCTCGAGACAGTCGGGCTTCAGCTGCCTCATAAAGCGCTTCATGCCGCCCGCTTCAAGCTGGAACACGCCGTCGGTATCTCCCTCGGAGATAAGCTCGTAAGCGCCTACGTCCTCATACCCTATCTTCGTAAAGTCTACCTCTACACCCGCGTCCTCCCTGATGTAGTCGACGCACTTTTTGATATCGGTAAGCGTTACCAAGGCGAGGAAGTCCATTTTCAGCATTCCCAGCGCCTCGATTTCCTTGGCAACAAATTGGGTGGTTATATCGTCGCCGTTACGGGAAAGGGGCACGTTGTCGGCAATCTTTTTACGGCAAATGACCACGCCGGCCGCATGCATGCCCGTCTGTCGGGGCATACCCTCCAGCTGTAGAGCCATATCGATTACCCTGTGCAGGGTTTCGTCCTCTTCATACATTGCGCAGAATTCGGCGTTACGCGCAACTTTCAGCTCGTTGAATTTGCTCTCGAGCTCGGCCTTTTTATCGGGGTCGGACTCCTCGCGCATTTTCTTCTCGGTAGAGGCGATTCTTCTTCCGAGTAAATCTCCTATAGAGGTCTTGCCGTCCATTATCTTGGTCAGCTTGTCCGTTTCGGAATAGGGAACGCGCATAACGCGGCCTACGTCTTTTATGGCGTTTTTGGCAGCCATAGTGCCGAAAGTGACAATTTGGCAGACGTTTTCGGGATGATATTTTTGCCGTACGTACTCTATCGTTTCCTCTCTTCTTTCCGTACAGAAGTCGATATCGAAGTCCGGCATAGATACGCGGTCGGGGTTTAAAAAGCGCTCGAACAGCAAATCGTACTGAAGCGGCTCCACGTCGGTAATTCCTATAGAATAGGCGACTATGGAGCTTACGCCCGACCCGCGGCCCGGGCCGACGGGTATGCCGTGTTCCTTGGACCAATTTATGAAGTCCCATACGATGAGATAGTATTCGGCATAACCCATGCCGCAGATTACGCTGAGCTCGTAGTCCGCCCTGTCCCTCTGGACCTTGCCAACGGTACCGTAACGACGCACAAGACCCTCGTCGGTTATTTTCCTTAGGTATTCCTCGGGCGTGGAACCGTCGGGCGGATCATAACCGGGGATTAAGCTCATATCTCTTATGGGGTAACCCTTTTTATCGAGGTTGAAAGCCGGCTCGCAAACCTTATCGGCTATTACGCGGGTATTGGAAATTGCTTTCGGCAAGCCTTTAAAAAGCTCCGCCATCTCGTCGCCCGACTTGAAATAAAACTCGTTGGAGTCGAATTTCATTCTCTTGGGGTCGTCAAGAGTCTTTTTTGTCTGAATGCATAAAAGAACGTCCTGCATTTCCGCGTCTTCTTTCTTAAGATAGTGTACGTCGTTTGTCGCAACTATCTCGACGCCTATTTCCTCCGCAAGCTTTACAAGTTTGGGCAGCACCATTTTTTCTTCGGGTATGCCGTGGTCCTGAATCTCTATGTAAAAGTCGTCGCCGAAGGTCTCCTTTAAGTCCAGCGCCATATTTCTCGCGCCGTCGTAATCTCCGGACAGAAGCCTTCTGGGTATTCCGCCCGCAAGGCAAGCCGAAAGGCAAATTACGCCCTCGGAGTGCTCCTTTAAAACCTTATAATCGATTTTCGGCTTATAGTAAAATCCGTCGACGAACGCCATGGAATCGAGCTGAATCAGATTTTTGTAGCCCGCTTTGTTCTTTGCAAGCAAAATAAGGTGTTCGGCTATATTTTCGGTCTTGTCGTGCATATCTCTGGTCATATAAAATTCACAGCCGATGATGTACTTCAACCCCGCGACGGCGGCTTTTTCGGCAAAATGAAGAGTGCCGTACATATTGCCGTGGTCGGTCATACATACGGTGTCGATGCCGTTGTTTTTGCAGTAATCAATTAAATTGTCGATTTTACAGGCACCGTCAAGCAGAGAGTACTCCGTATGCAGGTGCAGATGCACGAAATCTGTCATCATTCGTTCCTTTTTCGGGTTATAATAAGTGGGAAGAAATATCGAATATCTTTCTCATTCTGTGGTTTATACAGCTCTTCGTAATCGACAGCCTGTCCGCCAGCTCCTGCATGGAAGCGTTCGTATCGGCAAGCCGCGCCTCCGCTACCTCGAACAGATTTTGGTTAAGACTCTGCAAGCCTATGGTCTGAGCAATAATTTCTATGGCTTTAATCTGCGCGACTGAGGCCGTAACCGCCTTGTCTATATTCGAAACAGAACAGTTGCTTACCCTGTTCCGATTGTTGCTCTTGTCCTTGAATTCTACGATTTTATTGAGTTTATCGAGGCATTTATCGGTCTGCATCACGGAGAGTAGGTCGGAAATTACCTCCTTGCTCTTTATATAAACCACCGCGCTGTCCTTTCTGGAAACAAGCTTTGCGAGCACTTCGAAGTCGCATAGTAACTCACAATAATCGCCGGCCGTGATACGGTTTGAAAAAACAACCTCGAAGTGATAGCCCGTACGGCTGTAGGTCTGCTCCTCCGGTAACGTGCAGCTTCCGCCGCCGAGAAAAGCGCCCTTTATATAGGCGACCTTGCTCTCTTCTGTCCGAACAAGCTCGTCGGCGATATCGAACGATAGAGAAAGGCCGCTCCCGTCGTCGTATAAAATTCCCAACCTTTTGAGCATGGAACAGGACGAATCGTCGAGGAAATCAAGCGTAAGCTTGTCCTTTCCGTTCATTCTGTCAAGCTTGGCGTCGGAAACGTTCATTGAGGAATGAAAGACCGACTCAGCCAAATCGCTTATGAATTCGGCCGAGCGCTCGTTCTCGGTAACGATTTCGAAGCCGTACCTTCCGCCGCTCGAAAATATGCTGCCGCTGGTGCGAATAAACGCGGAAAGAAAGGCTATACGGCTCTTTTCGTCTTTTACGTGAGTACGGATTATTTCGTTTTTTATCTCTTCGGTAAAAGTACTCATATTATAAATGCGTCTTTTTATATTCGGCAAATCTGAAATTGGGCAGTCTGCCGTCGATATTGTCTATTCTGTCAAGCGGAAGATTGCAGTCTTTTAAAAGTTCCTCGGCAATCTTGGTGTCGCCCACCCTGTCGGCGGAATGGGCGTCGGAATCGATTACGAAGCGTACACCCGTCGTAGCCATTAAATCCACCTCTTCGGGGGAAACGTGACGCTTTTTCGTATTGATTTCTATATACGTGCCGTAATCGGCGCAGGCCTTGGCGACTTCCTTGAGGTCGCAACAGCACTTGTAATTTATGTGAGTCAGAATATCAATCGGGTTGTTTTTTACGGCGTTAATATAGGCTTTTGTCGTGTTGTCGATAACCCTTTGCGCAGGTCTGCGGCCGAGCTTGTACGCCGTGTAATTGCGCACCATAATCGAATAAAAGTCCGAAAAACGCTTATAACGCAGCACTTCGTGTATACCGAAAAGGTAGATATCGAAATACCGTAAATCGTCGGGGCGCATATCGGTATCTCCGCTTAAAGAAATAAGATTGCTCTCCATCCCCATCAGAACCTTTACTCCCGTAAGGCGCTCGGCTTCTTCGACTTCGGCCCTGAGGCTGTCGAGACACTTACGCTTCAGCCCGAAAAGAAGGTGGTTAAATCCGTGGTCGGTGATAGCTATTTGCTTAAGTCCGAGCTTCTTCGCCGCCGTTGCGTTCTCCAATACGGTGTTTTTGCCATGGGAATAGGGCGTATGTGTATGGTAATCAGCTGTTAAAATCATTAAATTCTCCTATGTACACCACTTCTTCCCGAAGCAAAATTCCGAATTTTTCGTATACCCTCGAGCGTACGGCCTCTATAAGCACCCTTACATCTTTAGCCGTACCGCCGTCGTTTATAATAAAATTTGCGTGCTCTCGGCTTACGTGAGCACCGCCGGCCGACATACCCTTACAGCCCGCGCCGTCTATTAAAAGCCCTGCGGAAATTCCCGACGGATTTTTAAATACGCAACCGCAGCTCTTTCCTTTCGGCAGATGGCTCCTGCGCGATTTAAAGTAATCGGTTCGGCGCTCTATTTCCTTAGATGTGGTTGCGTTTATTTTAACTGTTATCGACAAAATTAACGCGTTTATGCCACGCATAGTACTTCGTCTATACCCAAAATCGCACATTTCGTGGCTTAAAACTCGGGTTTTACCGTCATAGACGGTTACGGAAATTATATCGTTGCCTATGCAGTCGGAGCCTACCCCCGCATTCATATAAGCCGCGCCGCCTACGGTTGCGGGAATACCGTTCAGATATTCGAGCCCGCTTAAATTGTGGCGTTTGCAGTATGCGAGAAGCGCGCCCGTTTTTGTGCCGGCAAGACATAGAAGTCTGTCACCGATATTGATAATTCCGCTCAAATATTTTGTGGAAACGACGGCACCACTGAAGCCGTAATCCGAGGCAAGAACGTTTGAACCGTTCCCGATTACGAAGTATTCTTGGTTTCGTGCGTTGAGGTCGTCAACCGCACGTCTTGCCTCAATAAGATTTTTCGGGTAATAGACAACCGGCGCATTGCCTCCTAAACCGTATGTCGTATTGCGCGAAAAGCTGAAATTTTTCCGAACTTCGCAGCGCCCATCGGGAAAGCCGCTTATTCCGCTTTTATATAATAGCATTTTTTGTCCGTTTAATCAATCACTTTAATAGATTTTTTATTTTATTTAGGTCGCCGGCCGAAGCAACGGTTTTGACTTCGTTTATATAGCTCTCGCCGCACGGGCCGTCGATTTTGTAGTCAAACGACAGATTATTAAGCGTTGAAAGCGCCACGTCGTCTGAGCTATGAAAACCGTCGAATAATCCGAGGGTCGTCGCGTCGCATTTATCGGATATTAAATATTCGACAAATTCGAGGCAGGTCGCGTATTTTTTTTGGTCGCGCGTCAGAATCGAAACGTCTGCGTACAGGTCGTTGAATTGATTAACCGGCTTCACGCTGAACTGTACCCCGCGCGCCTTTAAGCGAAAAACGTCGCGTTGCGTGCCAAAAAGATATTTATATTTGCCGTTTATGAGCTGAACGTAAGCGTTTGTCGGCTCTTCCGTTGCCGCCGCCGAAAGGCCCGAAAATGCCGCCGCAACTGCGGTCAGATTGTCTTTTCCGGCGTTAATTACCGTATTTTCGTTATTTATATCTGAAAAATCGGCGCCGTCCAAACCCAAAATGCAATAAGCTCCGCGCGCCCAGCATTTATAAGTAAAGTCGGTTGCGTTGATATATTCCTCAACGCCGAAAAAGCCTGCATTGTATGAGATTAAATCCGGTAATTCGCCCGCCTGCATATTTTTGCGCGCGGCATCGGCCGTCAGTGAAATTACAGTAAAATATATGCTTTTATTTTTGAACGCCCTGTCTGCGGCAGATTGCAGATACTGTTTCCGGCTACCCTTGCCGCCCTCGAAGCCGTCGATCTGCCATACAATAATATGTTGCATCCCCTCTTTCTGTTCGCCGCTCGCCTTTGCCGTACGTAAGGCGGCTATCGGTACGAACACGCACAGGAACACGATGATTGCCGTGAGGATGACTATACCAAATCTTTTAGTAAATATACGCTTCAGCATACATTATTTTACTAAACGATTTGCCGAATAATTCATAAGAGGGTATTCTTACACGTAAGAATACCCCCTTGCCGCTCACATCTGACAACCGAAACAAGTCGGTAATCAGATATGAATCGGCTATATCTAAAGCGCCGAAGCGCTTGTAACATTATATTGAGCATTTATTCGGCTTTTATTCACCGATATCTGATAATATCGGAATTTTCCCGCCCGTTTTAAAGTAAAAGAGAACACCGCCGAAAAACGGCGGCGTTAATTTGGTTAAATATAAAATCAGTCTTCTTCGTCCTCTTCGGGCAGGTCTACGTTGTGGTAGACGTTCTGCACGTCGTCCAATTCCTCTAACTTGTCGAGCATCTTTTGGAAGGTTGCAAGCTTGTCGTCGGGCAGAGTTACGTAGGTCTGGGGAATCATCTTGATTTCGGCCTCTAAGAACGTTACGCCCTTGCCCTCGAAGTACTGACGCACGGAGGAAAACGACTCGGGCGAAGTGTATACTTCGTAAACGTCGTCCTCGCAAACGTAGTCGTCGGCTTCGGCCTCCAAGCAGTACTCCATCATGGTGTCCTCGTCAAGCTTAACCGTCTTTTCGATTATGAGAACGCCCTTATTGTCGAACTGATAGCTTACGCAACCGGGCTTGCCCATCTGCCCGCCGCACTTCGACATAGTAGAGCTTATATCGCCGCTTGTGCGGTTGACGTTGTCGGTAAGCGTCTTTATTATGACGGCCGAGCCGCAAACGCCGTAGCCCTCGTAGGTGAGCTCCTTATAATCTTTACCGCTGAGTTCGCCTGCAGCCTTGGCAATCGACCTCTTAATATTCTCGTTGGGCATATTCGCGGCTTTCGCCTTGGCGATAACGTCCGCAAGCTTGCTGTTGGTTTCGGGATTGGGGTTGGACTTTGCGGCAACCGCAAGCTCCCTGCCTATCTTTGTGAACATAGCGCCGCGCGCGGCGTCCGTCTTACCCTTTTTTGCCTGTATATTATGCCATTTGGAATGTCCTGACATCTTTTACTTCTCCTATCTGTTATTTTTAAGCGCATACATTGCGATTGCCGCGGAAACGGCGGCGTTAAGACTTTCACACGTTTTACGCATTGGAATTTTAATAGTACAATCGGCCAACGCCCTTATTTCGTCGGAAAGGCCGTTACCCTCGTTGCCTATGCATAGGCAAAATTTTTCAGGCGGCGTAAACGAAAAGACGTCGGCGCCGTTCATATCGGCGCAAATCAGGCGTACGTCCTTTAACGCCGACGTGACCGACTCGCCCGAGCCTTCGTAGATATTTATATGAAACAGCCCGCCCATCGCTCCTCTCACCGCCTTGGGTGAAAACGCGTCGGCGCAGTTCAATAAATAAACGTCGTCATAACCGGCCGCATTGGCCGTACGGATTATCGTACCGACGTTGCCCGGGTCCTGCAATCTATCCAAAAGTATACAGGCCCCCACGGGCGGTCTTGGCGTAACGTCGGGCAACTTCACGCAGGCGATTACGCCCTGAGGCGATTTCTCGGTTGAAATTCGGGAAAACAGTTCTTCCGATAAAACCACGGCGTCAGAATATTTATTGCTTAAACCCTCGGTGCAGGCAATCAAATCAATTTGTTTACCGGCCGCGATACATTCGTCGACGCACTTCACGCCCTCGACCGAATATTCACCGAATCGGTTGCGGAATTTCTTGTCCGCAAGAGAGGCGATTTTTTTAACTGTCGGATTGGCTTTAGAAGTTATTACCATGAATTTTTTCCGCTGAAAATGGTTAGGGTAGCGAAAATTGCTCGCTACCCGAAAATTTCAAAAATTAAACGGCGGCCTTTGCTTTCTCGGCAAGCGCCGCAAAAGCGTTGGCATCGTTTACCGCAAGGTCGGCGAGCACCTTTCTGTTAAGGTTGATACCCGCAACTTTAAGACCGTGCATAAACTTGGAATAGGAAAGTCCGTTCAATCTTGCGGCCGCGTTTATACGGGCAATCCACAGGGAGCGCATATCGCGCTTTCTGAGCTTTCTTCCCACGTAAGCATAGTTCAAAGACTTCATTACCGCTTCGCGGGCAATCCTGTAATTTTTCGACTTGTTGCCGAAGTAGCCTTTTGCAAGGCGAAGTATCTTTCTGCGCTTCTTTAAAGCGTTTACCGTTCTCTTAATACGCATTTTAATTTACCCTCCCGTTATGCCTTATAGGGAATCATTGACTTGACAGTCGATTCCTGCGCGGTAGAAACGAGCGTGTTCTGACGCAAATTTCTCTTTCTCTTTCTGTTCTTGGTTTCAGCCTTATGGTTCTTTCCGCTGTGAGGCCTCTGTACTTTACCGCTTGCAGTAAGCCAGAAGCGCTTCTTCGAACCGCTGTGTGATTTCTGTTTAGGCATTTATTTGTCCTCCAAAATTTATCTTATATTTTTATGATTTAACGGGCGAAAGCATCATAATGATGTTTCTGCCTTCGGTAGTGGGCTTCTTGTCCTGTACGGCCTTGCCGCCCAACCCCTCGAAAAAGTCTTCCATAACCTTGACGCCTTGATAGGCACGCGCGTTTTCCCTGCCCTTCATTCTTATAGAAACCTTGATTTTGTTTCCGGCTTCCAGAAATTTGAGGCACTGCTTGGTCTTAACGGCGATATCTCCGACGTCTATAGTCATCGAAAGACGGATTTCCTTAATTTCAACCAAGGTCTGGTTTCTGCGGTTTTCCTTGTCCTTTTTGGACTGCTCGTACTTGAACTTGGAATAGTCCATTATCTTACATACGGGCGGAACGGCCGTGGGGGAAATCTTAACCAAATCGAGGTCGGCTTCCTCGGCAAGACGTATCGCCTCCGACGATGTCATCACGCCTATCATAGCGCCGTCGGCGCCTATTACCCTTACCTCTCTGTCCCTGATTGCTTCGTTTACCTGATAAAATTCTTTAATGTTTTTATACCTCTTAATAAATTTTAAAACGGGTTACGCAAAGTAACCCGTTAAATGTCAAAACAGTAAATCAGACCGTCCGTCATTTATTTGCCGCTACGCTTACTGCGCATGGCGAAAGGGTTTTGCCTTTGCTTACTCTATAATAATACAACCGTTTAATCGGTTTGTCAACGGTTTTTACGGTTAAAACGCTATTTTTTCTTTGATATCGTTGCAGACCATTGCGGCGAACTCGTCTACCGGAAGCACCTGCTTTGCCTCGACGTCGCGCTTATTGACGTTTACCGTGCCGCTCGCCTCTTCCTGATCGCCCACGACGAGAATGTAGGGCACTTTTTCGAGCTTAGCCTCGCGGATTTTATAGCCGACCTTTTCGCTCCTGTCGTCAAGCGTGGCTCGGATTCCGAGAGCGCATAACTTTTCGCAGACGTTTTTCGCGTATTCGTGGTTCCTGTCGGTTATGGGCAGAATCTTGACCTGATTGGGCGCAAGCCATACGGGGAATTTGCCGGCAAAATGCTCGATAAGAATACCGATAAACCTTTCTATAGAACCGAAGATAGCGCGGTGTATCATAATGGGGCGGTGCTTTTTCCCGTCCTCGCCGACGTATTCGAGCTCGAAACGCTGGGGCATCTGGAAGTCGAGCTGAATGGTACCGCACTGCCACGTTCTGCCGATGCTGTCCTGCAAATGGAAATCTATCTTGGGTCCGTAGAACGCGCCGTCACCCTCGTTTATCTCGTAATCTATCTGCATTTCATCGAGGGCTTTTTTGAGCGCGGAGGTCGCAAGCTCCCAATCCTCTTCGCTGCCCATACTGTTTTCGGGGCGGGTAGAGAGTTCGACCTTGTACTTAAAGCCGAATTGCTTATAAATTTTGTCGGTGAGTCTGACGACGCCCTTTATTTCGTCGGTTATCTGCTCGGGAAGCATAAATATGTGCGCGTCGTCTTGCGTAAAGCAACGCACGCGGAACAGGCCGTGAAGCTGGCCGCTCTTCTCGTGACGGTGAACAAGCCCCATTTCCGCTACGCGCAGAGGCAAATCCTTATAGCTGTGCGGTTCGAGCTTGTAAACGAGCATACCGCCGGGGCAGTTCATAGGCTTAACCGCGCAATCCTCCCCGTCGATTTTGGTTGTGTACATATTGTCCTTATAGTGGTCCCAATGCCCCGAATTTTCCCACAGGGTGCGGGTTAAAATTATGGGGGTTTGGATTTCAACGTAGCCCTCCTTGCGGTGCAAGTCGCGCCAATAATCGACCAGCGTATTCTTGAGTATCATTCCGTTGGGCAAGAAGAACGGGAAGCCCTTACCCTCGTTGAGGAGAGCGAACAGCTTTAAATCCTTGCCAAGCTTTATATGGTCGCGCTTTTTAGCCTCCTCCAACATCTGGAAGTACGCTTTCATTTCGTCCTTGGTTGCAAACGCGGTGGCGTAAATTCTGGTAAGCATCTTGTTCTTCTCGTCGCCGCGCCAATACGCACCGGCTATAGAAGTGAGCTTAAAGGCCTTGATTTTTCCCGTAGAAGGCAGGTGAGGGCCGCGGCAGAGGTCGATAAACGAGCCCTGCTTATAGAAAGAAATTACGGCGTCCTCGGGCAAATCCTTAATCAACTCTACCTTGTATTTTTCCTTATACTTGGTCATGAGTTTTATGGCCTCCTCTCTGGGAAGCTCCGAACGGGTAATGCGATAGTTAGACTTTATTATAGCGGCCATTTCGGTTTCGATTTTTTCGAAATCGTCCTGTGAAATGGGCGTCTTGAAGTCTATATCGTAATAAAATCCGTTTTCGATTACGGGGCCGATTGCGAGGTTGCAAGTCGGGAATATGTTTTTTAC
This sequence comes from uncultured Clostridia bacterium, assembly GCA_964513195.1. Taxonomy (GTDB): domain Bacteria; phylum Bacillota; class Clostridia; order Christensenellales; family Borkfalkiaceae; genus Coproplasma. The sequence goes on from CAZELQ010000001.1 coordinate 62,280, forward strand.
GGCCTGCGCCAAAACGTGGGCGCAGGTATGGCGGTAAACCTCCAACCCCTCCTTGTCTTTAAGCGTTACGATTTCCAGCTTGTCGCCGTCTTTTAACACGTGCGACAAATCGACCAAAACGCCGTTTACCTTTGCGGCTACCGCGCTTCGCGCAAGCCCTTCGGAAATGGCCGAAGCCGCCGCGGCACAAGTAGCGCCGTCCTCCAATGCCATTTTGTCTCCGTTCTTTAAAATAATCTCCATAACCTTCTCCTTATCTTACTTTAAATAAGAATAAATTTAAAAATAAAAAAACCTTAAACTTCCGAAAGTTTAAGGACGCATAACAAATGATATCTGCGCGGTTCCACCCTAATTGCCTTTAAAAAAGGCCGCTCTTTGATCCGCAAAATAATAAAGCGGTTTCCCTTTATCCGTCGGGAATACGCGCCTTTCAGCGGGCGGCGCGCTCTCTGTGAATCCTTAAGGAGGTACTTGTCTTTGACTGCGGTAAATATTCGATTGGTTAAATTTTAGTACATATTCCCAAGATTGTCAACGAGTTTGCGGCTAAAAGATTATATTTTTATTTGCCAAAATTTATTTACTACTGTATAATTTATCTAAATTTTAACGAGGAAAAGTGAAAAATGCCTTATACAGATTTTAACCGAGTAGAAAAAAAATGGGCTAAGTATTGGGAAGAAAACAAGACCTTTCATACAAACCTGCGTGATTTTTCCAAACCCAAGTATTACGTTTTGGACATGTTCCCTTACCCCTCCGGCGCGGGACTGCACGTCGGCCACCCCGAGGGCTACACCGCAACCGACATAATAGCGAGAATGAAGCGCATGCAGGGCTATAACGTTCTTCATCCCATCGGCTTCGACAGCTTCGGTCTGCCCGCGGAACAATACGCGATAAAGACCGGCAATCACCCCGGCGGCTTCACCGAAAAGAACATAGAGAATTTCACGAGGCAGCTGAAGATGCTCGGCCTTTCCTACGATTGGGACCAGACCGTTTCTACTTGCGACCCCTCCTATTATAAGTGGACGCAGTGGATTTTCAAACAGCTTTGCGAATCGGGGCTTGCCAGATACGTCGAAACGCCCGTTAATTGGTGCGAGGAGCTCGGAACCGTGCTTGCCAACGACGAAATAGTCGACGGCAAGAGCGAGCGTGGCGGCTACCCCGTCGTCCGCAAAAATATGAAGCAGTGGGTCATCGACATAAATAAGTATGCCGAAAGGCTGCTTGACGGGCTTGACGAACTTGATTGGCCCGAGGCCAGCAAGGTTGCCCAGCGCAACTGGATCGGAAAATCGGTCGGCGCAAAGGTGGATTTTAAAGTCGACGGTACCGACTATTCGTTTACCGTCTTTACCACCCGTTGCGACACGCTTTTCGGCGCGACCTACTGCGTTCTTGCTCCCGAGCATAGTCTTGTAGACAAGATTACGACCGCAGAAAGAAGAGCCGAAATCGAGGCCTATATAACGGCCTGTGCAAGCAAGTCGGAGCTTGAAAGGACGGAGCTCAACAAGGAAAAGACGGGCGCGTTCACGGGTGCGTATGCCGTAAATCCCGTCAACGGCAATAAAATTCCCGTTTACATTTCAGACTACGTACTCACCTCTTACGGCACGGGCGCGATTATGGCCGTACCTGCCCACGACACCCGCGACTGGGAATTTGCAAAAAAGTTCAATCTGCCCATTATTCCCGTGCTTGACGGCGGCAACGTTGACGAAGCCGCCTATACCGAGGACGGCCCGCACATTAACAGCGGCTTCATAAACGGCATGAACAAGCAACAGGCGATAGATACGATGGCCGAATGGCTGGAGAAAAACGGTTGCGGCAAAAAGGCGGTAACGTATAAACTGCGCGAATGGATTTTTGCGCGTCAACGCTACTGGGGCGAGCCGCTCCCCGTTATTCACCTTGAAAACGGCGAGGACGTCCTACTCTCCGACGACGAACTGCCGCTTATCTTGCCCGAAATGGACGATTATAAAGCGCACGGAGGCAACGCGCCCTTGGAAAACGCCGAAGATTGGGTGAACGTGACGATAGGCGGCGTAAAGGGCAAGCGCGAAACGACGACGATGCCCGGTTCTGCAGGCTCGAGCTGGTACTTCCTCCGCTACTGCGACCCGCACAACGACGAAGCGTTTGCCGATTACGAGCTTATGAAATACTGGATGCCGGTAGACTTCTACTGCGGCGGCAAGGAGCACCTTGTAGGGCATCTCCTCTACTCCCGTTTCTGGATGAATTTCCTGTTCGATAAGGGCTACGTTCCCTATAAGGAGCCTTTCAAAAAGCTTTTCCACCAAGGTATGATTTTAGGCGAGAACGGCGAAAAAATGTCTAAATCTTTGGGTAACGTCATAAATCCCGACGACGTCGTGCGCGACTACGGCGCGGACGTTTTGAGAATGTACGAAATGTTTATGGGGCCCGTTGCCGACACCAAGCCTTGGAACACCGCCAATATCGAGGGCGTAAAGAAATTCATAGACAGAATTTACAGACTATACTGCGAAAGCGACTGCATAAAATCTGCTCCCAACAATAATCTTGAAAAGATTTACAACCAAACGGTTAAAAAGGTCGGCGAAGATTATATGTCAATGAAAGTCAACACCGCCATTTCGCAGATGATGATTTTCGTAAACGCCGTATATAAAGAGATTGCCGACGGACGGCACTTCCCCCTCGAATATGCAGAAGGACTTATAAAGCTTTTAAACCCCGTAATCCCGTTTTTAACCGAGGAAATCTGGAACACGAAGCTCGGGCATAGCGGCACGATCGCATATGAAAAATGGCCCGAGTTCGACGAGGCTAAATGCGGCGAGGATGCGTTCGAATACGCCGTGCAGGTAAACAGTAAGATAAAGACGAAGATTTACGTTCCCGCCGATATGGACGCACAGGCTATCGAGAATATGGTTAAAGCCCACCCCGATATCGCTCCGCTTATAGCGGGCAAACAGATTAAAAAATTTATTCTCGTTCCCAAGAGATTGATAAACGTTATCGTATAATAACGCGAAATGGGGCGCCGCGGCAGATTGCCGCGGCGCCCCATTTCCGTTTGTCAAATAATCAAGTCGTTCCGGCGCCGTACTTCCTTTTAAACGGTTTCGCCGCGTTAATCTCGGCAATTCTGCCCGTAAAGCTAACGCTCCCCGCCCGCTTTTTCAAATCCTCGTTAAAGTGCCGCGTGATTGCCACATATACGCAATAGATAGGCACCGCGCCGAGGTTGGTTTCGAGCAGCGAATTTACGACGAGCGTATTTAACTTCTGCTCCCAGTCGAAGCCGTCGCTTCGTATTCCGCCGACGAGCAGCGCACATTCCCAGCAGAACTGCACGCCTATACCTATAAGCATCAATCTGAGTAGCGGCAAACGCTTCCCCTTGTCTTTCTGCAACAGATTATAGATTATGCCGCCCGAATAGCCGGCGAGTAATATAAGCGCCATCGCGCCGTGATAGCTTCCCGTTTCGCGCCATATGGTGACGTTGGGCAGGGTTGAACCGAACGACTGCGCCAAAATGGGCGCGGCAAACCACCAAACGAGAATAAAAAGCGTGAACTCGACGGCGTTTTCGTCCTTTGCAATCCACGTCCAGATAAGCACGAAATTCGTAATTCCGTAGCTCATCGACATCCATAGCAGCACCCAAAACAGGTTACCTCCCTCTATATGCCGCGAATGTGTGGCGAGATGGAAAATGCCGTAGTCCACTATCATATACAGTATTCCGCCGAACAGACCGAAAAGCACGGTTAAATAGCGTTTTTTCCATACTAAAACGGCTATCAGCGCTATTAAAAATACGATATCCAAATAGATATACAAATGAGAAAATACGCGCTTCGCAATGACCTCGCTTGCAAGAATATTCATAGCTTTTTTTGATTCCTCTTTCAGTTAAAGACATAATAACACAAAATTTTATTATTTTCAACAATTTAGCTATATTACGGCATTATTTTCGAAAAAAGGAGTGTCACCGCCCTTTCGGACGGTGACGAAGATATGAATAAAAGACGAAATCGCCTTTTATTGCCGATAGTGTTTGCGCGTGGGCCGCGTTCGTGGGCGGTACCGCTTTGGATGGTGGGATCCTTCGACAAGCTCAGGATGACCCGCAACCAACGCTCGGGATGACCTG
>CAZELQ010000002.1:0-56962 GCA_964513195.1 uncultured Clostridia bacterium
ATTATTTTCTCAATTTTTTAAGAATTCTCTCTAAGGCGTATTTGCCGTGCTCGTACGTCAGTCCGCCCTGCAAGTACGCAACGTAGGGCGGCTTTACGGGTCCGTCTGCGGAAAGCTCTATCGACGCACCGCTTACGAAAGTGCCCGCCGCCATTATGATTTTATCGTCGTAACCGGGCATGTCCCAAGGCTCGCAGGTAACGAAGCCGTCTACGGGCGAGGCGTACTGCACTTCCCTTATAAAATCCACCATCTTGTCGGCGTCGTCGAACTCGATGCAACGGGTAACGTCGTACGGCGTCTTATCGATTGACGGGTAGTTGACGTAGCCAAGCTCGGTCATTGCCTTGCCTATAAGCAAAGAACATTTAAGCGCCTGAGCCACCGTATGCGGCGCCATAAACAGCCCCTGATAAAAATATTGGTAACCGGCCGCGTAGGAGCCGACCTCCGCACCTATGGAAGGCGCCGTAAATCTGCGGCCGATTTTTTCAATCAAAGCGGCTTTCCCAACTATATAGCCGCCCGTCGGCGCCAATCCGCCGCCCGCGTTCTTTATAAGCGACCCAACGCAGATATCCGCGCCCGCCTCGATAGGTTCGGTTTTCTCGACGAATTCACCGTAGCAGTTGTCGACGAAAATGCAGCCGCCGAAGCCGCAATTCCTTACAAAGCCGCAGACCTCGCCAATCTCGTTGCAGGAAAAGGCGTCGCGCAGCTCGTACCCGCGGGAACGCTGAATGTAGACCATAGAAACGCCGCCGTCAAGCTTAGCCTTTATTGCACCGAAATCGAATTTGCCGTCTTCGGTTAGGTCGCAGCACTCGAATTTTACGCCCAAATCCCTTAACGAACCGATATTTTCGCCCGAAATTACAGGTCTTATCGTGTCGTAAGGCATACCGGAAACGCACAAAATTTTATCTCCGCCCTTTAAAAGTCCGAAAAGGGCGACGGACAACGAATGGGTACCCGAAAGCAAGTGCGGTGAAACGATTCCGCTCTCGGCGCCGAACACGTCCGCGTAAACCTTTCCCAAAGCGTCGCGCCCCTCGTCGCCGTAGCCGTAGCCGGTAGTTCCGGAAAAATGGCGCACGGCAATTCGGTTATTTCGAAACGCCTCCAAAACCTTTTTTTGGTTATAATATGCGTTATCGTCCACAAGCGAAAATTTTTCTTTAAGCGAGCTTTCGCACTCTTTTATAAATTCAGAATCCGATTTCATTTCAATAATTCGATTACCCTCTCTGCGTTTGCTTCTTCGGGCTTCAACCAAACGATATTGTCAAGTTTTTTGAAGAAAGTTATCTGCCTTTTCGCATAACGCCGCGTATTACGCTTAATTATGTCACGCATAGTACTCTCGTTAAGCCCGACATTAAGCCCTTCAATTACTTCTTTATAGCCGATTGCCTGCATACTTTGGTAGCTCATATCGACTCCGCCCTTCAAAAGCTGTTTGACCTCTTCTACCAAACCCGATTCGAACATTTTATCGACTCTTTTATCGATTCTGTTATAAAGAACCTCTCTCGGGTAATCTACCGCAACGGCAAGATAGTCGAACCTCGGCCTGCGCTCGTCTCTTTGTTCCGATTTTTTTACGCCGCTCACCTCGTATATCTCGAGCGCGCGAATCACCCTTTTCGTATCGTTAACGTGTAGCTTTTCGGCGCTGGACGGGTCTACCTCTTGCAAAATACCGAATAAATGCTCCTTTCCTTTTTCGGCGAGCAGAGTTTCGTATTTTTTTCTAATTTCGGGATTTGCCTGAGCGTGCCCGTAGCCGAAATTGTAAAGTACGGAATTTATATAAAATCCCGTACCGCCGCACAGAATGGGCGTTCTGTTCTCCTTAAGCAACCGTTCGACAATCGGCAGAGCCGCGCTTTTATAGTCGGAAACGGAAAAATTCTCTTTTGGTTCTATTATGTCTATCAGGTCGTGTTTTACGCCCCGCATTTCTTCGGGCGTAGGTTTTGCCGTCCCGATATTCAGCCCTTTATAAATAAGCTGGGAATCGGCCGAAATCACTTCGGTTTGCAAAATTTTCGCGCAGTCGACGGCCAGAGCGGTCTTACCCGTTGCGGTTGCCCCGCAGATTACCAGAACGCGCCCCACCTTATACTTTCCTCTTGAACATTTTCTCGAGAGCCGACTGCGTCAGTTTTACGCAAATGGGTCTTCCGTGCGGACATTTCAGCCCCATATCGCCGTCAAGCATATCAAAAAGCTTTTGCCGCTCGTCCTCCGTCAGAATATCGCCGCCCTTGACCGCGTGTTTGCAGGCCGTTTGGGCAATACTGTCCTTAACCATATCGATGGCGTCGATTTTCTTCCATTGGCTGATGTTTGAGAGGAACTCGTCGAAAAATTTTTCCGTATCGAGGTTCGGAAGATTTGCGGGAATGGCGTTAACTCTTATGCCGCCGGCGCCGAAATCGTCGATAATAAAGCCCAAATCGGTCAAAAACTTTTCGTTATTTAAAATGTACTCTTTTTCTTCGGCATTGACGGCGAAAATATGAGGAATTATCAGACGCTGGCTGCTCATCTTTTCTCTGCCGAGCTTGTCAATCAATTTATCGTATAACAGCCTTTCGTGCGCCGCATGCTGGTCTATTATATAGACCTCGTCCTCTATTTCGTACAGGAGATAAGTATTGAACAGCGTGCCCCTGTATTTGCATTGCTTGTATTCGATTGCAAGTTGCTCCGCCTCCAGCTTCTTCTGCAGCTTATTCATTTCGCCGAGCATAATGTGGTCGGGCTTCTTATTAAAATCGAAATCCCTCTTCTTTTCCTCGAACACGTACGGGTAGTAGTGCTCAACCTGCGGTCTAAATTCCGACAGGTCGGGAGCTTCGTAGTCGCCGTAAGGCGAATCGCTTTCGACCTCTTTGGCAGGTTTTACCGGTGCTTTGATAAACTGCTCGATACCCTTGCAATCGCTGAAATCGCTGTCATACGTCATTTCGGTCTGGGTGAACGCCGCCGCGTAGGGAGTTTTGAGAGGTTCGGCCGTTGCGTTTCCCGGGCAACCGGAATCGACGACGAACTCCGCAGCTTTTGCAGTACCGTCCAAAACGCCGGAAATGACCTTGTAAACCGTACCGTAAATCTTGGAATTGTCCATAAACCTTACGTCGGTTTTATTGGGATGCACGTTAACGTCCACGGCATCTTCCGGCATTCTGATAAATAATATATAAAACGGGTACTGCCTTTTCATTGCATAAGGCGAATAAGCGTTGGCAATCGCGCTTGCGATAACGGCGTTTACTATTTTGCGGCCGTTAAGATAGACCGACTGGTAGGTTTTGTTTGCTTTAAAATAATTCTGATTGCCGATAAAACCGCTTATATTCATATCGTTGCGTACAACGGACAATTTGAAACAATTCGGCAGGACGCTCGCGCCGTAAATCTGCGTTATCGTCTCCTCCAATCCGCCGCCGTAAGACTGCAGGGTCAATTTGCCGTCGACGTAATATTTAAAGGCGATTTCGGGATTGCCGAGAATGTAACCTGTAACGCAGGTTGTAATGTCGGTCTCTTCTTTCTTGTCCGACTTCATATATTTATAGCGCACGGGCGTATTGTAAAAAATACTCTTTACCGAAATCTGCGTGCCCTTTTGGCAGGACGCAGGACGGACTTTGCCTATATAGCCGTCGTCGCACTCCACGGCATTGCCGTCGACGCCGTTTACCGAGCTCAACATTTCGATTTTCGAAATCGAGGCTATAGAGGCGAGAGCTTCACCCCTGAAACCCAACGTACAGATACGGTCAAGGTCATCGATTTCGGAAATTTTGCTGGTTGCATGCGCAATAAAGGCGGAACGCATATCGTCCTCCTCTATCCCGCAACCGTTATCGGTTATTTTTATCAGGTCCTTTCCGCCTCGCTCGATCGCTATTTCTATTTCGGTCGCGCCGGCGTCAATGGAGTTTTCTATCAGCTCTTTTACAACCGAATAGGGTCTGTCGATGACCTCACCCGCCGAAATACGGTTTTTAAGCTCTTCAGATAAAAAGTTGATTTTTCCCATATTTTATTAACCTTTTTTAACCTTTTCGGCGAGGTCGCTCAAAACCATAAACGCCTGCATTGGAGACAAGTTATTCAAATCCAGCTCCATTAAAATCTTCTCGACCTCCGTAGGCGTCTTTTCGCTCTCCTCTTCCGTTTTACCGTCGGTATTTACCGTAAGATCGCCTCTTTCTATCGACTTTAAAATCTTCTTTGCTCGGTCGGTTACGACGGCGGGAACGCCTGCAAGAGCCGCGACCTCTATACCAAAGCTCCTGTTCGCGCCGCCACGCATAATTTTTCTCAAGAATACGACCTTTCCGTTAAATTCCTTTACGGACACCTTATAGTTCTTTATGCCCTCCATTTTATCTTCGAGCTCCAACAGCTCGTGATAGTGAGTCGCAAACATGGTCTTAGCGCCTATTTTCTGCGTAATATACTCTATTACCGCCCAGGCAATGCTCAAGCCGTCGTAGGTACTCGTTCCTCTGCCTACCTCGTCTAAAATCAAAAGACTGTTCTTCGTGGCGTTCTGTAAAATCGAAGCGACCTCTATCATCTCTACCATAAATGTGGATTGGTCGTAAATAAGATTGTCGCTCGCGCCCACTCTGGTGAACACTCTGTCGATTAGGGGAATCTGCGCAGACTTAGCGGGAACGAAGCAACCCATATGCGCCATTATTGCGATTATGGCGTTTTGGCGCATATAAGTACTCTTACCGGCCATATTTGGGCCGGTTATCAGCATGGTGCGGTTTTCGCCCTCGTCCAACAGGGCGTCGTTGGGTACGAACCTGTCCTTGGTCAGAAGCTCTACGACGGGGTGTCTGCCGTCCTTTATTATCATTTGGCTGCCGCTCTCGGCGATTACCGGACGGACGTAGCCGTTATTCTTCGAGACTTCCGCAAATGCGGTGAGAACGTCGAGGTTGGCTATGCCCTCCGATATTTCTTTTAACGCCTTTATATTACCGAAAAGCTTGTTTTTCAGTTCCTCGTAAAGCGCCGCTTCGAGCTTGAGGGCCGATTCGCTGCTGGAAAGTATCTTTTCCTCTATTTCTTTGAGCTCGTCCGTCGTATACCTCTCCGCGTTTGCAAGCGTTTGTCTGCGGCGGTAGTGAATGGGTACTTTATCTTTAAACGATTTCGATACCTCTATGTAATAGCCGAATACTCTGTTATAGTTGATTTTAAGCGTACGGATTCCGGTAGTTTCCTTTTCCCTCGCCTCGAGTTCGCGCAACACTTTAGACGCGGAATTTTTCATAGACCTCAACTCGTCCAGCTGCGCGTTAAAGCCTGCCTTAATATAGCCGCCGTCTTTGAGATTTGTCGGCGTATCCTTATCAACTATTGCGGCGTTTATATAATTGGCAAGCTCGGTTAAATCCTTGAGTTTATTCGAAATATTGTTCAATACTGCCGAGCTGAAGCCCGAAAGACTGAACTTAATATTGGGCACCAATAACAGAGAGCGCGCTAAGGCAAGACAATCTGCGGGCATAATGACGTTGTTGGAAATTCTGCCCGAAAACCTTTCAACGTCTTTTACCTGCTTCAAAAGCTCAATCAGTCCGACTCTGACTATAGTGGCGTTGTAAAGCTCTTCCACGCCGTCAAGCCTGTAATTTATTCTGTCTTTATCGGCAAGCGGCGAAGTAATTATATTAGACATCAACCTTGCGCCCATTGCAGTGCAGGTCTTGTCGAGCACCCACAGAAGCGAGCCGTATTTCTTGCCCGCTCCCAGACTTTTAACTATTTCAAGATTACGGATTGCCGCAGTGTCCAAAACCAAATTTTCCGAGTCGGAAACGTATTTTATGCCGTCTATATTCGCTAGCGCGTGCTTCTGGGTTTCCGTAAGATACTCCAAAAGTGCTCCTACCGCACAAATCGAATCGGTCTTGCCGTCAATAGAGAAAGCGGAAAGCGACTGTGCGTTGAGCTGCTTTTTCAGCTTTTCAACCGCCGAGGAATAGTTAAAGGTCCAGCTCAGGTAGGAAGAAAATTTAGGCAAAACGCCGCGCGCGACTTCGGGAAAATTTTTGCTTGCAAACAACATTTCGTCATTGCAGATTATTTCCTTAACGCCCAATCTCAACATATGGGCAAGCGACTTTTTTATCGCTTCTCCGCCGCCGAACTCGGTGGCGCTCAATTCGCCCGTCGTAATGTCCGCCCACGCTACGGCAACCTTGTCGCCGTTTTTATAGACGGCGCAAACGTAATTGTTTTCGCGCTCGTCGATACTATTGTCGTCGGTAAGCGTGCCGGCGGTCACAACCCTGACGACGTCACGCTTTACCATACCTTTGGCCGTCGCGGGGTCTTCCAACTGTTCGCAGATTGCCACTTTTTCGCCGCAGGCAACCAATTTTGCAAGATAGCCGTCCACCGCGTGATAGGGAACGCCGCACATAGGAGCGCGCTCTTCAAGTCCGCAATCTCTGCCTGTAAGCGTAAGCCCGAGCAATTCGGAGGCGCGGACGGCGTCGTCGAAAAACATTTCATAGAAGTCGCCCAACCTGAAGAAAAGCAGACAGTCCTTATATTTATCTTTCAAAGAAAGATAGTGTTTCATCATTGGTGATAACGACATTTAAAACCTCTTACTCTATATCGCCGAACAGCGAAACGCCGTTCGCCTCGTTTACTCTCACGTTTACAAAATTTCCCACCCGGTTTTCGTCACTCTTAAAGTAGGCCATTCTGCCCTTCTCGTTCCTGCCGAGATATAGCTTCCGCTTTTCGTCGAAGCCCTCGCACAGAACTTCGGTGGTCGTATTTATGTATTTAGCGGAATGAACTCTCGTCTGCGCGTTTACGAGGTCGACAAGCCGCATTATGCGCGACTTCGATACGTCTTCGGGAATCTGGTCGGGCATTGCCGCGGCTTTAGTCCCCTCGCGTCTGGAATAGACGAACGTAAACGCAGAAGAAAAGTCAACCTCCTTTACAAGACGGAGAGTATCTTCGAAATCCTGATCCGTTTCACCCGGAAAGCCGACAATCAAATCAGTGGTGATGGCGCAATCCGGCACGTATTTTTTCAGCATTTCCACCTTTTTGAGATAATCGGACGAAGTGTACCGCCTGTTCATTGCCGCAAGTATTCTGTCGGAGCCGCTCTGTACGGGAAGGTGCAGACAGTCGCACACCTTAGGGTTATCGGCAATAACCTTTGCCAAATCTTCAGAAAAATCCTTGGGATGGCTGGTCATAAAACGGACGCGGAACTTTCCGTCGGTTTCCGCAACCTTTTCCAAAAGCTTGTAAAAGGGCATATCGTCCGTACCGTTCCCGTAAGAATTAACGTTTTGGCCGAGCAGGGTAATTTCCCTATAGCCGTCCGACACCAGCCCCCTTACTTCGTTTAAAATGTTTTCGGATTTCCTGCTCCTCTCCCTACCGCGAACGTACGGAACTATGCAATACGTACAGAAATTGTTGCAACCGTAAGTTATATTCACCCAAGCGTTCGGGTAGCTCGTCCGGAAGGGTCTGTCGCCCTCGACAATCCCGCCTTCGCTGTCCTCGATGGCTATAAGCGCTTTCTTCATTTTTTGCTTCTCACAGATAAGCTCTTTCAGTTTATTTAGATTGTGCGTTCCGAAAATTATATCTACGTAGGGGAATTTTTCGTGGAGTAAACCCGACTTATTGAATTGCTGCGGGAGACAGCCCCCGACGGCGATTATCATATCTCTTTTGGCGCTCTTAAGCTTTTTGAGCATACCTATGTTACCGAAGGCGTGGTTTTCCGCATTCTCCCTAATACAACAAGTATTGAAGACCACGATATCGGCATCCTCAATAACGTCGGTCGGGGAATAACCGAGCTCGGTCAACATACCCGCGATTTTTTCAGACTCGTGAACGTTCATCTGACAGCCGTACGTCACGACGTGATACAACTTAGACATAGTAACATTATAACTTTTATCGCACTTTTTTTCAATTAAATTGCAATAATTATTTTAATTTAAAGATACTAAATGTTGATGAGAAAGAGCTTGAAAATATTTTTGATAATTTTAATAGTGATTCTTTCGTTATTTATCGCCGGCATTGCGTCCTTTCACATAATAACCGCGGGCGCAACACTACAGCCCGAAAAGCTTATCGACTATACGAAAACGGTCACGATACTTGACGCCGACGGAAATAAAATAGAAAACGCCTCGTCGCTTAACGGGCGCCAAACGGTGAGCGTCAAAAATCTCCACGATTACACGATAAACGCGTTCATCGCCTCCGAAGACAGAACGTTTTACAGCCACAACGGACTGAATTACAAGAGAATGTTAAAGGCACTTTACACAAACGTCACGTCCATGTCGTTCAAAGAAGGTGCGTCTACCATCAGCCAGCAGCTGATTAAAAATACTCATTTAAGCAACGATAAGACGATAACGCGAAAGTTAAAAGAAATTAAGCTCACGAAGCAGCTTGAAAGGAAGTATTCCAAAGACGAAATACTCGAAATGTATCTGAATACTATCTATTTCGGTCACAGCTGTTACGGCCTGCAAAAGGCGGCAGCGTTTTATTTCGGCACGCAGGCCGAGGATTTAACGCTCGGACAGAGCGCCACCGTCGCAGGACTTTTAACGTCGCCGAACAACTACTCCCCTTTTAAAAACCCGCAAAAATGTCTTGAAAGACGTAACACCGTACTAAAAAGCATGCTGGAATGCAAATTCATAGACAAAGACGAATACGACGAAGCCGCCGCACAGCCGCTCGGGGCGACAAACAGCGGCGCCCAAAACGGCTATTCATCATACGTAAACGCGGTTTTCGAAGAGCTTGCGGAAATCGAAATAAATCCATACGGCACCTTTGACGAGCTAATAATTAAGACTGATATGGACAAAAGATTGCAATCGCTCGTCGGAAACCTGAACGCCGACTGCGACAAAGCCGTCGTTTTAAGAAACAGAGACGGAGGAATTTGCGCCTACTATTCGGACATAGGCAATACGCAAAGACAAATCGGCTCGGTAGCAAAGCCTCTGTTCGTATACGGACCGGCGCTTGAACAAAATAAGGTTTACCCGTTTACCAAAATTTTGGACGAGCCGATAAATTTCAACGGCTATTCGCCTGAAAACTACGATAAGAAATATCACGGAAAGGTAACCGTAGCCGACAGCATAAAATACAGCTATAACATACCCGCGGTCAAAACGCTTAATACACTCAACCTGAACGACGTTGAAAAATTCGCGGCGAAAATGAATATCGAAATAGAAAACGAAGACAAAAATCTCTCTCTTGCGCTCGGCGCAATGAGCAAAGGACTTACACTACGACAGCTCTGCGACGGCTATTCGGTATTCCAAAACGGCGGACGCTTCACCGAAGGCCGCTTCATAAAAGAAATATGCGACCAAAGCGGAAATATAATCTTTAAAAGAAGCTATGACGGACAACAAGTTTTCGGCGAGGGCACCTGCTCGCTCATGAACGGCATTCTATGCGAAACGGCCAAATCCGGCACAGCCAAGAAATTGAAACAGCTGAACTTAGACGTCGCCTGCAAGACGGGAACGTGCGGAAACGCCGAAGGCAACACCGACGCTTACGCCCTTTCCTATACCGCAGATTACTGCCTCGGCGTCTGGCTTGGCGACAGAAACAACGCCAAGCTGAATATAACGGGCGGAACGGATTGCTGCGAAATAGCCAAAAACGTCTTAGGGGAATTGTATCCGGACAAACAGTGCCCCGCCCTCGATAAAACAAGCGGCACGGCAACAATACAAATCGATCGGGAAGAATACGAGCAAAACGACAAAATCCTTCTATGCGAAGATATTTCGCCTAAGTTGAATAAACTGACAGTGATATGCAACAAAAATTATCAACCTACCGATAAATCAGTCAAATTCAGCAATCCAACCATAAATAAGCCGCAAATTACGGTCAATAATAACAAAATTGATATCGTTTTATGTCAGACAAAGTACTATTCATATCTAATTAAACGCAAAAATCACGGACAAACAGATACCGTCTACGACGGCGTTTGGCGTGAGTTGGTTTCAGACGAGCCAGACGACGGCGAATACGTCTACTCGGTGACGCCCTATTACCTTTACGAAGGAAAAAAATATTTCGGCAAAGAAATAATTATGCCAACGGTAATCGTAAGGAATAATTCAACCGATAGTGAACTGCCGGACATAACAAAAAAGGATTGGTTCAATCAATAATGATAAAAAAGCACCCGACCGCGAGGTCGGGTGCACTTTTATATTTTAATCGTTTCCACGGTCTGCATAGCTTCCTCTATCAGCCTATCGACCTCAAGCTTGCTCTCCTCCTCCAAAACGTCTTTCAGCTTGGGGTGCGTTACGGGGTGTCGGGGCAAAAATACGGTACAGCAATCTTCATAGGGCTTAACTGAAATATCATAAGCGCCCATTTTTCTGCTCCGCTCTATGATTTCGTTTTTATCGAAACCGACAAGCGGCCTTAAAACAGGAAGCCTTTCGACTACGGAACCGGACGAAGTCATTCCCTCGATGGTCTGGCTTGCAACCTGCCCGAGGCTTTCACCCGTTATGAGACACTGGGCGCCGTTTTTTACGGCCAATTTCTCAGCAATCCTCATCATAAAGCGGCGAAGAAGCGTAACCATATATTCGCCGTTGCATTTTTTATGGATTTCTTCCTGAATTTGAGTAACCTTAACGGTGTATAAAACCGTACCGCAAGTGTATTCGGACAAAACCTCGGCTAAATCCTGCACCTTTTCCCTTGCCTGCATATTAGTATACGGGTAACTGTGGAAATGCACGCACTCTATTTTCATTCCGCGTTTCGCCATCATATAGCCTGCTACCGGACTGTCTATACCGCCTGATATTAACAGCATACCCCGTCCGGAAGTCCCAACGGGCATACCGCCCACACCCTTTATAAGCTCACCGAAAACAAGACTCGTACCGTTTTCACGGAGGTCAATGCCTATGACGGTATCCGGATTGTGCACGTCCACCTTGAGTTCATGGTTAAATGCAAGAACCCGACCGCCTATTTCGGCGCTTATCTGCATAGAATTCAGCGCGAATTTCTTATCGGCGCGGTGACTTTCAACCTTAAAAGTGCCGCAGGTCGGCGCGACCTTTTTAACGGCCTCGAATATTTCGTCCAAACCGGTGTTTACCCTGTACGCAACGCTCAGTGTATGGACGCCGAACACTTTGGAAAGCCTTGCCGTAGCCTCGTCGATACACTCTTCGGGGAAGTTTTCAATCAAATATCTGCCGCTGTGTTTTTTTATTTCGTGTTTAATTCCCTTGAGCGCCTTTTCCATATTTTCTACAAAACAACGCTCGAAGTAGCCGCGGTTATTGCCTTTAAGGTGAATTTCGCAGTATCTGACAATTATAACTTTTTCCATATTTATTCCATAATTTCCCGTCTTTGACGTACGGTTTCGTTGAGGATTTTTGCGGCGGCAACGACTTCTTCTTCCGTATTTTCAATACCGAAGCTTATTCTGAGAACGCCGTCCGCGCTCTTTTCGTCCAACCCGCACGCTAACATTACTCGGGAATAACGTTTTTTAGCGTTCGAGGAGCATGCCGAACCCGTGCCGATTATCAGCCCCTTATCGTTGACCTCGTGCAAAATAATTTCGCCGCGGACGCCGCCGGCAATCAGACATAAAATATATGGCGAATCGCCTGATATGCACGAAAAAAGCTCCCCGTCCAATTCGTCGATAAATTTTCGTTTGAGTTTAAGAACACGCCCGAAGTTTTCGTCGATTGCCGCATATCTTTTGAGTGCGGCAAACTCGAACATCTTTATTCCGAAGACGTTTTCCGTACCGCTGCGCAACCCCCCTTCCTGACCGCCGCCGTATATCAGAGGCTTTAAGACGAGATTTTTACGTTTGATAAGCGCACCTGTGCCCTTTAAGCCGCCTATTTTATGCGCGGAAATACTATATAAATCTATATCTCGGCTCAATCTGTAAGGAATTTTTCCGAACGACTGCACGCCGTCAGAGTGAAAAAGGACGCGCGGATTTTTAGCTTTAACGCGCTTTGCGATTTCGTTGATATCGTTTACCGCGCCCGTCTCGTTGTTAACGTGCATAACGGAAACAAGCGAGGTCTTGTCGTCAACCAAATCCAAAAGGCTGCCGCAATTCACGCTGCCGTCGCAATTTAGGTCGGCAAGTCTCGCTTCTATTCCTCGTTCTTTCAGCTCGTTCAAAGCGGAGAAAACCGCCGAATGTTCGCCGTATGTGGTTACGATATTGCCCCGCCTGCAGCCGCAAAGCAGGGCCTGATTATCGGCCTCCGTGCCGCATGAGGTAAAAATCAGCGTAAACTCACGTTCGTTTGCGACGCAATTTAAAATGTTTGCACGCGCTTTGGCTATTTCCCTATGCAGATTATAACCTTCCGCATATAGCGCGGAAGGGTTATAAAATTCTTCGTATAGGTAACGTTCGGCCTTTCGGAGACATTCTTTATCGGGCCTCGTAGTTGCCGCATTGTCAAGATAAATCATTAAATTTCGATTATTCCTTTAAACGATTGCTTTACGGTGCCGTCCAGCTCGACCTCGCCGTTTTCGTCCAATTTGACGAAGAGGTCGCCGCCGTTCAGTTTGACCGTAATCGTTTCGCCTGCCGAGCACTTATCGTTCCTTATCGCCGCGACCGCCGCTGCCGCCGCCGCAGTTCCGCAGGCCAAAGTCTCTCCGTTTATCTTTTCCCAGACGCGCGCCTTTAAAGTAACGCCGTTTACCACGCGTACGCACTCGAGATATATATTCTCGGGGAACAAACCCGAAAATGCAAGCGCCTGTCCGAGCGAGTCCATATCAACGTCTTCGACTTTATCTGCGAAGATGACGCAGTGGGGATTGCCGACGTTAACGCAGGTGACCCTATACGTCTTACCCTCGATTTCTATCGGTCTGTCGATAATCTCGCCATCGAGCTTGCAGGGCAGCGATTTTCCGTCAAACGTGGGAACGCCGAGCCTGACCGCAACCGAGCTTGCAATTCCGTTAAATGAATTGATATTCAGCTTCCTCGCCACACCGCAGCTCTCTACGGTTATTTCATCGGAATCCAATATTTTGTTATCGTACAAGTACTTTGCAACGCACCTCAACGGGTTGGCCGCAAGACCGCCGTCGCTTCCGTCTCGGTTAAACAGCCGCATTTTGGCGTCTGCTATATCGGATTTCTCTATCATAACTATGCCGTCGGCGCCTATGCCGTAGTGCCTGTCGGAGAAGTTTATCGCAAGCGACTCGGGGCAGGTTATAGCTCCGTCCATATTGTTAAAGAAAATGTAGTCGTTTCCGCAGCTGTGCATTTTGCAGAAATTCAGCTTGAGTTTTTCCTTTCTCAGATTGTTAATATCGACGAGCTCTGTATTGAATTGGTTGTACCTGCCTGCGATAACGTCGGCAAGCGCGTTGGTCGTATCAAGCGAAGTAAGCACGGTTATGCCCAACAGAATCGCGTGATGGTGCATCGAAATATAGTTTGTAATCGACTCGACGTCGGTTTTGCCCGTATAGACGATATAGTCGATTTTTCCGTCGTCCATCAGCTTGAATATTTCGTCGTTGGTGGAAATACGGGCGACGTCCGTACATTCTAAGCCGAGACTTCTGATAACGTCCGCCGTACCTTTGGTCGCGTATAACGTAAGCCCGAGGTCGGCAAATTTCTTGACGATGTTTATTATTTCCGGCTTGTCCTGATCGTTTATCGTGAAGTAAATACCGGAAGGGTTTTGCTTAGTGGGGTGCTTCATATTGAAGCTTGCGGAAACCAAGCCCTTGAACAGCGCCTCCTCGATTGTCTTACCGATACCCAAAACTTCACCCGTCGACTTCATTTCTGGTCCGAGCTGGGAGTTTACGTCGTTCAGTTTTTCAAACGAAAAGACGGGAACCTTAACGGCTACGTAGGGCGAATTGCGGTATAATCCCGTGCCGTAACCCAACTTTTTCAACTTTGCACCGAGCATAATTTTCGTCGCAAGGTCAACCATGGGAACGCCCGTAACCTTGGAAATATAGGGAACGGTTCTGGAAGCTCTGGGATTTACTTCAATCACGTACAGTTCGTTGTGATAGATAAGGAACTGTATGTTTATAAGCCCGCTCGTCTTGAGCGAAATTGCAAGATTGGTGGAAACGTCCACTATCTTCTTCAGCATAGCGTCGCTCAGATTGTAAGGCGGGTAAACGGCTATGGAGTCGCCGCTGTGCACGCCCGCTCTCTCTATATGTTGCATTATACCCGGAATGAGCACGTCCACGCCGTCGGAGATTGCATCGACCTCCAATTCCGAACCCATAAGATACTTGTCGCAGAGTACGGGGTTTTCTATCTTCTGCGCCAAAATTACGTCCATATACCTTTCGATATCGTTCTGCGTAAACGCAATAGTCATATTCTGGCCGCCTATAACGTACGACGGACGGAGAAGCACGGGGTAGCCCAGCTTTTCGGCTGCCTGCACTGCTTCCGCTTTGCTCATAACCGTAAGCCCCTTGGGTCTAGCTATGTGGAACTGCTCCAATAGCGCGTCAAACCTCTCCCTGTCCTCGGCAAGGTCTACGCTGTCCGCGGGAGTACCGAGAATACGCACGCCCTTTTTATCGAGATAAGCACACAGCTTAATTGCCGTCTGTCCGCCGAAAGTAATAACAACGCCGTAGGGCTTTTCGATATCGATGACGTTCTGGACGTCTTCGGGCGTAAGACTTTCAAAATACAGCCTGTCCGCAGTATCGAAATCGGTGGAAACCGTTTCGGGGTTGTTGTTTATGATTATAACCTCGTAGCCGAGTCTCTTCAGCGCCCAAACGCAATGTACGGACGAGTAGTCGAACTCTATGCCCTGTCCGATTCTTATGGGGCCGGAGCCGATAACTATTATTCTCTTCTTCTTGTTTTGTCTGCTACGCTTAACGTAGGGCGACGCCTCGTCGTGTTCCTTTTCGTCGTAGGTAGAATAGAAATAGGGCGTCTGGGCCGCAAATTCCGCGCCGCAAGTATCAACCATTTTAAACACTGAATTTATATGGGCGGGCAGAGCGTTGCCGCTTAATCTTTCAAGCTCCTTGTCGGGGTAGCCGAGCTTCTTGCCCTTAATATATTGCGCCTTGCTCAGTTTGCGGCCGTCAATCTCCTCCTCGTATTTTGCGAGATTTTTGAGCTTGTTTAAGAACCATCTGTCGATTTTGGTCACGTCGAAAATCTCGTCAAAAGAGAATCCGCGCTTCACCGCCTGATATACTACGAACAGCCTTTCGTCGGTCAGTTCGTGCAGCTTTTGGTGAATTTCCTCGTCGGAAAGCTCGGCCATTTTAGGCATGTTGAGGGAGCTTAATGATATTTCTGCACCTCTTACCGCCTTCATTATAGCCATTTCGAAGCTGGTGCCTATAGCCATAACTTCGCCCGTAGCCTTCATCCTCGTTCCCAGAGTTCTCTTTGCGTAGAGGAATTTATCGAAGGGCCACTTGGGCAGCTTGATTACAACGTAGTCAATAGTAGGCTCGAACGAGGCGTAGGTTTTGCCCGTAACGTCGTTGCGTATCTCGTCCAGCGTATAGCCGAGGGCTATCTTAGTTGAAACCTTTGCAATCGGGTAACCCGTCGCCTTGGAAGCGAGCGCCGACGAACGTGAAACACGGGGGTTTACCTCGATTACGGCGTACTCGAAGCTGTTCGGGTCAAGTGCAAACTGACAGTTACAGCCTCCCTCTATGCCGAGCTCGCTTATTATATTGAGAGATGCGCTTCTGAGCATCTGATATTCTTTGTCCGAAAGAGTGACCGCCGGAGCGATTACTATAGAGTCGCCGGTATGAACGCCTACCGGGTCCATATTTTCCATCGAGCATACGGTTATTACGTTTCCCGCGCTGTCGCGCAGAACCTCAAATTCTATTTCCTTCCAGCCGCCGATATACTTCTCTATAAGTACCTGAGTTATGGGCGAAAGCATAAGGCCGTTATGAGATATAAGCCTAAGCTCCTCTTCATTGTACGCAACGCCGCCGCCCGCGCCGCCGAGGGTGTATGCGGGACGGACGATTACCGGGTAACCGCCTATCTTTTCCGCGACGGCAACGCACTCGTCAACCGTGTATGCAATATCGGAGGGAACGACGGGCTGGTTAATCTTTTCCATCGTCTCCTTAAAAAGCTCCCTGTCCTCGGCTCTGTCTATGGAATCGAGCTTGACGCCTATGAGTTTAACGCCGTATTTATCGAGGAAGCCCTCCTTGGCGAGCTGGCAGCCCAATGTAAGGCCCGTCTGTCCGCCGAGCGAAGCAAGCAAGCTGTCCGGACGCTCCTTTATTATGATTCTCTTAAGCGTGTCGCAAGTAAGCGGTTCGAGATAAATTTCATCGGCAAGCGCGCTGTCTGTCATGATTGTCGCGGGGTTGGAGTTGCAGAGAACTACGTTTATACCCTCGCTCTTTAAAACTCTGCACGCTTGCGTGCCCGCATAGTCGAATTCCGCCGCCTGTCCGATTACGATAGGGCCGCTGCCTATAACCAATACTTTTTTAATATCCGTTCTTTTAGGCATTGAATTTACCCTCCTCAATGTTCTTCATAAATTTATCGAATAGGAAACCGGCATCGTGAGGCCCGCCGCAAGCTTCGGGGTGAAACTGCACGGTATACGCGTTTATGTCGGGGTAATCGAAGCCCTCGCAAGTGCCGTCGTTTGCATTGACGTAGCTCAACTGCCCGACTCCGTCTAAGCTCGAGGAAATGACCTCGTAGCCGTGGTTCTGGCTGGTAATGTACACCCTGCCGTTTTTGAGACACTTAACGGGCTGATTCGCACCCCTGTGTCCGTACTTCATCTTGCGCGTCTTGCCGCCCATGGCAAGAGCGAACAGCTGGTGCCCGAGGCAGATTCCGAATATCGGCAATTTGCCGGCAAGCTTTTTGAGATTTTCGATTATACGCGTATTTTCGGACGGGTCTCCGGGGCCGTTGCACAACATAAGTCCTTCGGGGTCGAGAGCGAGAATCTGTTCCGCCGTATAGGTGCTGGGCACTTTAATACAATAGCAATTTCTGTTCGTTAACGAACGGATTATATTTTTCTTTGTTCCGAAATCCCAAACGACAATTCTTCTGCCGTCGGGATTGCCGAAATACTCCACCTCGTCCGCGCTCACGCTGTCCACCGCGTTTACAATACGGTAATTACGTATCGCCGTCATATCGGTTACGGGCTTGGTAGTGATTGCCGCGTTCATGACGCCCGTTTCCCTAACGATTTTGGTAAGCTCTCTGGTGTCGATACCGTAAATGCCGACTACTCCCTGCTTTTTGAGGTATTCGTCTATGGTCATTTCACTGCGGAAATTGGATGGCTCGTCGCATTTTTCTCTGACAATATACGCGGACACCCAAGGCTTTTTGCTCTCCATATCGGGCGTAACGCCGTAATTGCCTATGAGCGGAAACGTCTGGATGACGATTTGTCCGTAATAGCTCGGATCGGTCAGCGTTTCCACGTAGCCCGTCATACCCGTCGTGAACACAAGCTCGCCCACAACGTCGCCGTCGGCGCCGAACCGTTGGCCGACGAACTGTTTACCGTTCTGTAACGTTAAATATACTTTTCCGTTCTTCATATCGTTTATTCCCTATTATAGATTTTGTCCGAATTATTTTAAAAGCTTAACCATGACGGCTTTCTGCGCGTGCAATCTGTTTTCCGCCTCGTCGAAAATTTCTTTGGCATGTTCTTCGAACACCTCCTCGGTTATTTCCTCGCCGCGGTGGGCGGGCAGACAGTGCAGACACATTACGTCGGGCTTGCAGACCGAGATATTTTCCTTGTTGACCTGATAACCGTCGAACGCCTTTTCGCGCTGCGCTTTTTCGCCTTCCTGCCCCATCGAGGCCCAAACGTCGGTATAAACGACGTCGGCGTCCTTTAACGCTTCCTTTACGTCCGTCGTAACCGTTACGTCACCGTTTTCCTTTGCCCATTTTATTATATCGGCGTCGGGTTCGTAACCCTTCGGGCAGGCTATGGCAAACGACATACCCATTTTGACGGCGCCGACCATAAGGCTGTTGGCCATATTGTTGCCGTCGCCGACAAAAGTCATTTTCAACCCTCTGAAACTGCCTTTATATTCCCGTATCGTCATGAGATCGGCAAGCACTTGGCAAGGGTGCGCATAGTCGGTAAGACCGTTAATGACCGGAATGGAACCGTACTTTGCAAGGTCTTCAACCTCCTGTTGGGCAAACGTTCTTATCATTATGCCGTCAAGATAGCGCGACAACACTCTGGCCGTGTCCTGAACGGGCTCGCCCCTGCCTATCTGCAAATCGTTGCTCGACAGGAAGAGTCCGTAGCCGCCAAGCTCGTATATGCCTACCTCGAAGGACACCCTTGTACGGGTTGAAGCCTTTTGAAAGATCAAGCCGAGCTTTTTACCCTTCAGATAGTCCTTTTGTATGCCGTTGTTTCTTTCGAACTTAAGTTGGTCGGCAAGATTGAGAATGGAAAGTATCTCTTCCCTCGTCAAGTCCTGCAATTTAAGTAAATGTCTCATTCCGCAATCACCTCGTTTAATATTTTCAATGCCGTATTTATTTCTTCTTTTGTAATGTTGAGCGGCGGTAAAAGTCTTACCTTGTCGTGCGCCGTCAACACAATCAAGCCTCTTCCGAGGCATTTCGTTGCAATTTCCCTTGCGTTCTTAGTCGTAGATATGCCGAGCATCAGCCCCATTCCGCTCACGCCCGTTACGTTTTTTATGTGCTCTATATTGGCTTTAAGATATGCGCCTTTGCCCTGCACCTCCAAAAGCAGCTCGGGCGTAAGCCTTTCCAGGATACTTACGGCGCCTGCGCAGGCTACGGGATTACCGCCGAAGGTCGTGCCGTGGTCGCCGAAGCCGTACACCTTTTCGCACTTATCGAACAGCATACAAGCGCCTATTGGCAATCCGCCGCCGAGTCCCTTGGCCGTCGTAACGATATCGGGATGTATTCCCGCCGCCTGATAGGCGTAAAGATAACCCGACCTGCCGTTGCCGCACTGGACTTCGTCGCATATAAGCAGAATGTCTCTCTCTTTACAGAATTTTTCAAGCTGCCTTAAAAACTCAAAGTCAAGCGGGTTAACCCCGCTCTCGCCCTGTATAGCTTCCACCATTACCGCGCAGGTTTTGTCCGTATAGCAGGAGAAAATTCCGTCCATATTAGGCTCCGCATATCTGAAGCCCTCCAAAAAAGGCATAAAATGCTTGTGGAAGGCGTCCTGACCCGTTGCGGTAAGCGTTGCTATGGTTCTGCCATGGAATGAATCTTTGAGTGTTATAATCTCGTTTCTTCCGTAGCGGTCGTTGCCGTATTTTCTCGCGGCTTTGATAGCGCACTCGTTGGCTTCCGCGCCGCTGTTGCCGAAAAATACTTTCTTGGCGCCCGTTAGGTTGCAGAGCGCTTTGGCAAGCCTTACCTGAGGCTCGGAATAGTACAGATTGCATACGTGCTGTATGCTGTCAATCTGCGCCTTTACGGCGGTCTTCCAACACTCGTCGTTTATGCCGAAAATATTTACGCCGATTCCCGCAGCGCAATCGATATACTCGTTGCCGTCGTAATCGTAGAGCTTTGCGCCCCGCCCTTCTTTAAACGCAACCTTAAAGCGGGCGTAGGTGTTCGCTATATACTTTTCGTCGTCTGAAAAAATCTCGTCAGCTATCATAATTGACCTTTTTACTAAAATAAAGACTGATTTAAGAAGATAAATCAGCCGTTACAAAACATTGTTCCGCTGCCCTCGTCGGACAGTAATTCTATTAAAATCGAATGATAAACGCGTCCGTCGGTAATAAATACTTTTTTTACACCGTGACGGATAGCGTCCTTGCAACATTCGATTTTGGGAATCATTCCTCCGGAAATAATACCCTGATTTATAAGAGCAGGTATATCCGAAACGTATACCTTTTTAATGAGGCTCGACGGGTCGTCCTTATTTTCCAGCAAGCCGCGGATGTCGGTCATTATAATAAGACTCTCGGCGTTCAGCGCGCCTGCGATTGCGGAAGCTGCGGCGTCGGCGTTCACGTTATAGATATTGCCTTCGTCGTCATAACCGACCGTTGAAATAACGGGTACGTAACCCAACCCCAACAAATCGTTGATGAGTCCGGTATTTATATCCGTTATCTTTCCCACGAAGCCGAGATTCTCGGCCTGCTTCTCGCACTTTAAAATATGCCCGTCCTGACCGCTGATGCCGACGGCCTTACCGCCGTGACGGCCGATTAAATCCGCCAGAGATTTATTCACCTTACCTGCGAGCACCATGCGTACGATTTCCGCGGTCTCCTCATCCGTATACCGCAGACCGTCCACAAACTTGGTCTGCTTGCCCATTTTCTTTATTGTATCGGAAATTTCCGGACCGCCGCCGTGAACGAGAACGACTTTTATACCCAATAGGTTTAAAACGACGAGGTCACGCATGACGGACGACTTTAAATCTTCGTCTATCATGGCGTTCCCGCCGTATTTCACGACAAGAATTTTATTAAAATATTTTTTAATATAGGGCATCGCCTCTATTAAAAATTCCGCCTGTTCCTGTTTTTCCATATCAAGTCCTGTAATCGCCGTTGATTTTCACGTAATCGTAGGTTAAGTCGCAACCCCAAGCCACCGCTTTCGAGCTGCCGGAGTTCAGATTTATATCGATTATTACCTCGTCGCGGGAGAGCACCTCTTTGGCAACCGCCTCCGAGAAGTCCAAGCCGTAGCCGCCCTTGCAGACCTCGACACGTCCCGCCGAAGATTCGAAGGCGACGTCTATTGCGTTGACGTTGACCGCTACGCCGGCATAACCTATAGCGCATAGCACCCTGCCCCAATTCGCGTCCGCACCGAACATAGCGGCCTTGACAAGAGAAGACTTTATAACCGTCCTAGCCACGGCCTTTGCCGTGCACTTTTTGGGTGCGCCGTAAACTCTGCACTCGATCAACTTGGTTGCGCCCTCGCCGTCCTTCGCTATCATTCTCGACAGCTTAACGGTACAGTAGTTCAAAGCTTTGCAGAAAGCGGTAAAATCCTTTCCTTTCGCGACTATCTTCCGGTTCGCGGCAAGTCCGTTCGCCATAATACAGCAGGTGTCGTTGGTCGACTGGTCACCGTCTACGCTTATCATATTGAACGAAGTCTTAACGTCCTCCGAGAGCGCCGCCTGCAACATCACGGGCGTAATGTCTACGTCGGTAGTAAGGAATATCAGATTGGTTGCCATATTGGGGCAGACCATGCCGACTCCCTTCGCAATAGCTCCCATTGCACACTTTACGCCGCCTATTTCGAACCCGACCGAAACTTCCTTCATTACGGTGTCGGTCGTCATAATGGCTTCGGCCGCGTACTCGCTATGTCCGCCAAGACCGTCGTAAAGCTCGCGTATATGTTCCTCCATAGGCTCTATGGGAAGTCTCTGTCCGATTACGCCCGTGGAAGCAACTATGACGTCCTCTTCTTTTATGCCGCCGACTCCCGTCACGAGCGAACACATTTTTCCGGCGACTTCGATACCGTCCGCATTGCAGGTATTTGCGTTGCCGCTGTTACAGATTATCGCCTGCGCATAGCCGTCGGCGATATTCTTTTTCGTGACGATAACGGGCGCGCCCTTTACGAGGTTACTCGTATAGACGCCCGCCGCCGCCGCGCGTACGTCGCTCACTATTAAGGCGAAATCTCGTTTAGCCTTGTTTTTCCTTATTCCGCAGTGAACGCCGTTGGCCTTAAAGCCCTTAGGCGCGCACACGCCGCCGCTAATTTCCTCAATTTTCATATCACCGTCAGTGAAGTGCGTTCGTCAAGACCGCACATGATATTCATATTTTGTACCGCCGCACCCGAAGCCCCCTTACCGAGGTTGTCGAAAACGGAAGCGATAAAGATATTTTCGTCGTTGCCGGAAACGTAAATTTTCAAGCCGTCCGTTCCCGTCATGGAATTGGCGGCAAGATAATCGGGCGTTTCTTCCGCCGTCGCAACCTTTACCAAATTCTGCCCCGAATAGTATTCCGAATAGAAATCACGCAAGGCGTTAACGGAAATTTTTTTGTTTAAAAGCCGCGTTGCTACGGGTACCGTCACGCACATACCGCTGTAAAAATCACAGATTACGGGGTTAAACGAGGGTGCGTATTTTAGGTTGCACTGCGCAACCATTTCGGGCAAATGCTTATGGCTCATGCCCAACGCGTATTCTCTCGGGGAAGAGAGAGCTAAATCGCGCCCGACGCTATTATATTGGGCAATGGTCTTCTTACCGCCGCCCGAATACCCCGTAAGCGAATGTGCGGCAAACGGGTAATCGTCGGGAGCAATCCCTCCGCGGACAAGCGGAGCGACCGCGGCAATGAATCCCGTGGCGTGACAGCCGGGGTTGGCAAGCCTTTTACAGGCGGCAATCTCGGCACGCCTCTCTCCGGAAAGCTCGGCAAAGCCGTAAGTCCACTCCGTGTTGGTTCTGTGCGCCGTGGAAGCGTCGATTACTTTCGTATGATTATTTTCAATAAGAGAAACCGACTCCTCAGCCGCCGCGTCGGGCAGACAAAGGAACGCTACGTCCGCCGAATTTAAGCATTCGCGCCTTGCCTCGGCGTCCTTTCTCAAATCCTCGGGAAGAGTTATCAGCCGCACGTCGCCGCGCTTTTCCAGCCTGTCGTAAATCTGCAGGCCGGTCGTCCCCTCTTTCCCGTCAATAAAAACGGTTATCATTATTTTAACTTTTTCTCGTCGAGCAGCGCCTTAACCTTTATAGGAAGGCCGAACAGGTTAATGAAGCCCTGAGAGTCCATCTGGTTATAACAATCGTCCTCGCCGAAGGTTGCAATATCTTCACTGTAGAGCGAATAAGGCGAGGTAATCCCCGCGTTCATAACGTTGCCCTTATAAATTCTCAGCTTGACGTCGCCCGTAACTGTTTCCTGTGTTTTATTCACAAACGCGTCGAGCGCCTCACGCAGGGGAGTAAACCACTGTCCGTCGTATACCATTTCGCCGTACTTCACGCCGATAAGCTGCTTATAGTGCTGGGTTGCCTTATCGAGACAGATAGACTCGAGCAATTCGTGCGCGGCATATAAAATTGTGCCGCCGGGAGTCTCGTATACGCCTCTCGACTTCATACCGACGAGCCTGTTTTCCACCATGTCGACAAGGCCTACGCCGTTTTCGCCGCCTACCTTGTTCAATGTTCCGATAAGCTCTACCGCGCCCATCTTCTTGCCGTCGATTGCCGTAGGAACGCCCTTTTCGAAATGAATGGTTATGTACGTCGATTTATCGGGAGCCTTCCAGGGGGAAACGCCGAGCTCCAATATTTTATCGTAATCGGGCTCGTTTGCGGGGTTCTCGAGGTCAAGCCCCTCGTGCGACAAATGCCAGAGGTTTTTATCCTTTGAATAGTTAGTTTCTCTGTTTATCTTAAGCGGAATATTGTGCGCCTCGGCGTAATCGATCTCCTCGTCGCGGCTCTTGATGTCCCAGATTCTCCAAGGAGCGATTATTTTCATTTCGGGCGCAAACGCTTTAATCGTAAGTTCGAATCTTACTTGGTCGTTGCCCTTGCCGGTACAGCCGTGACAGATTGCGTCCGCACCTTCCTTTTTTGCTATTTCGACAATCCTCTTGGCGATTATGGGACGGGCGAAAGAAGTACCCAAAAGATACTTGTTTTCATAAACCGCGCCCGCCTTCACGGTCGGGTAAATATAATCTTCGATAAATTCTTTTTTAAGGTCTTCTATATACAGCTTGGACGCACCCGTCTTTAACGCCTTTTCCTCGAGGCCGTCAAGCTCGGTAGTCTGTCCTACGTCGCCCGAAACCGCGATAACCTCGCAGTTGTCGTAATTCTCTTTGAGCCAAGGAATAATGATTGACGTGTCGAGGCCGCCGGAGTACGCAAGCACCACTTTCTTTATCTTCTTCTCCATAAACCAAATCTCCGTAATGAAATTCAAGGTCGCCTAACCGCAACCTTACGAATTATACAATATATAAAATAATCAAGTCAAGCAAATTAAGGCGTTTTTTAAAAAAATTCGAAATTCAAAATGAATAAAATTTCATAAATATGCAGAATTTTACTTATATTTATACAAAAATACAACAATTTATGAATATTTAAAAATGACGGTTTAATACAGTCGGGTAATAGGCGAATAAGATTTAAGCGCGCTTTTGCAGCGGCGGAAATCGGGCATGAATCCGTAGAGCAAAGCGTAGAACCTCGGGGAGTGGTTCATCTCCTGCGTGTGACACAGTTCGTGCAGCATAACGTAACGCTGAATATCGGCGGGAAGCATTAAGAGCTTGTAATTGAAGCAAATATTGCCGTCGGCGTCGCAGCAACCCCACCGCGATTTATAATCACGGAACTTCACGCTCCCGTAATAAAGCCCCGTCTTTTGGGAAATATCGTTAAATTCGTCCAGAAAGTGTTTACCCGAATTGGCAACGAGGAGCTTTTGCAAGGACTTTAAGGAGTAAACGCACACGACGTCGTCGCCGATAAAATTACCATTGCCGATGTGCAGCGGAAGCTCGTTGCCGCCTATAAGCACCGTTCTGTAGGCGATAACGTCCGAAAGACGGGTATTCTTTACGTCGTTCGCGGCAAGGTGACGTTCAATCCACCCGCTCTTCTCCACGACGAATCTTTCAATTTTTTCCGCAGAATAGCGAAGCGGACAACACACCGTAACTGTATTGTCCTCCGAAATCTTTATGCAGACCGAGCGTCTGTCCGATCTTTTTACCGTATATTCGATTTCACTCATTAAACGTCAACAGCGCCTGAATATGCACCTCGTCGCCAACTCTGCCCTCTACAAGATAGCCTTGGTCGGTCGGCTTTCTGTAAAAATCAAGCTTTTCGCCGTATTTCGTCTGCTTTACGTAAGTCATCTTAACACGGCTCAAATATTTGTCCTTCAGTTCATCCGGCGAAAAAACGTCCGTTACGTAATCGCCGTATTTGGTGTTGTTCGCGTGATTGTAATGGTCGTAGTCGGAATAAGAAACGGTCTTCGAATAGACCTTGTCCGCGGCGGAAATTCTATCGATTTTAAAATTGGAAATATCGACCGAGCGGAAATCGTTATACTCAAGATCGCTCCTGAACGCCAGCCCGCTGGGAAGCATAGAAAAATTATTCAGATCGACAAGGCACCAGCGCGACGTGGCAACGCCAACCTTTTCGCCGCCGACAAACAATTCGAAATCCCTGAAAATTATCATCTTCTTTGGGCGAATCGGCCAGGTATGCACGGAAAGCGTATCGCCGAGCTTTACGGGCGAATACAATTCTACATACCAATTAACAAGAACGAAGCCGAGATTACGGGGCTGCAAAGACGAATAACCGAATCCGAGCTCGTCCGCAGAAAGACAGGCCGATTCCTCCATCAGCGAAAGCAATGAAGAGAGTTTTAAATTGTCGCAAAAATCCGTGTCTGTATATCTTATTTCATAGTCCTTGCAATGACAGTACATTTGAATTTTCACCTACGCCTGAAGTTTTTAAAAATTTTAACACAAACGCACGTATTTGTCCATTAAAATCGAAAAATATTGCCAATTATGTGTGACATAGTACTTTTTATTTGTTAAATATATTGACACATTTAGTGTGTTATGTTACAATATTACCAAATTATGGGGTTAATATTATGAAACGCAACAAGTATGAAAATCCTGAAGACGATGACGAGGAGTTGACCGAAAGCGCCGACGAAGACGCCACCTCCGCCGAGAACGATGGCGACGGTGAAAAAGAGGAAAGTCAACCCAAGCATCAGGAATCTTCTATAAGCTCCGACCTTATAAGAGGGCACATAAACACAATCATTCTCCGCGCTCTTTACGAAAAAGATAAATACGGCTATGAGATAATGCTCGATATCGAACAGAAGAGTCACGGGCAATATTCATTGAAACAGCCCACCCTTTACAGCGCTTTAAAGCGCCTCGAAACGCAGGGCTACATAAAGGCGTATTGGAAGACGGACGAGATATCTTCGGGCGGCAGAAGAAAGTATTTTACGCTTACAGACAGCGGCAAGGAAATAACCGAAAAAAATCTCGCCGAATGGGAATACTCGAGAACTATAATCGACAGTCTCATTTCCGACAGGTCCTTTGACTTCACCCAACCCGCTCCCACTCCTGTCGACTTCAAAATACTGAAGGATTCGGTTTCGCGCGTTCCTATTGTTAAAAACGTTGAGCAGCCCGAAACCAAGCCCGAACCTCAGCCCACTTCGTCAACGGCCGAACAGACTAAAGCTGAAAGTGAAAAAACCGAACCCCGGCCCGTTCAAAAGACAGATATAGACGAGGAGGCCGCAAGGCAGGCTGAGGCGCGCAGAAAGGTCCACGAAAATTATTTAAGACTGATTTCAGAGCCGGTCAGAGAGCAACCCAAACAGACAACCGACGACATTGTACCGGGGTCGGAGCGTGTAAACAGCGACGCTCTTCTCTACAACAATAAGCCCGAAACCGAACGCGACTATAAAAATCTTATTGACGGAATATTCAATAAAGCCGTTACAAACGGCACCGTACAGACAAATTACGGCCGTCGTGCTCAACAAAGACAGACGGCTTCTCCCCAGACGATACGCATAATCGACCGGGGCAGGGCGGACGGCGTTACCGTAACCTCGGCGTCGGACTACGAAAATCAGGCCGATTACGCCGTAAAAACCACCTACAATAAAGGTATTACGCTTCTTAAGTGTTCCGCAATAGTGCTTGCAGTCACCGCGATAGAGTTCGTTTTGTGCTTTATTTTATTAAAACAACTGAACACGACTTGGGTCTACCCCACCGTCATTCTCATTCTTGGGCTTGCGCAATTCGCCGTATTCGGAATTTTAGCATTGCAGGGCTACGGCAAAAACTGCGTCAGGCCAACCACGCATAACTATATAAGCACGTGCTTCATACTTACGGTTATATCGATTCTGATTATCTCCGCCCTCTCGTTCCTGCTGAATATGAATCCCAATTCGGCCGGCGACGTATTTAAAATGATAATCATACCGTCGATAACCGCTTTGAACATTACGTTGTTTGCCGTATGCTTCAAATTATTTCTTAAATAAATCGTAAATGCGCGGCTTTAACGCCGCGCATTTAACTTTTTAAAAAGCTCTCGGACAAATTGTCCGAGAGCTTTATGCTTTAAATTAAATTTATTTACTTTGCGTACTCTACGGCGCGGGATTCGCGTATAACGTTAACCTTAATCTGTCCGGGGTACTCGAGCTCGGCCTCAATCTTCTTTGCAATGTCTTTAGCAAGGAACATAGCCTGAGCGTCGTCAACCTGTTCGGGTTTAACCATAACGCGGACTTCACGGCCGGCTTGAATAGCATAGCACTTGTCTACGCCGTTGAAGCCGGAGGCAATCTCCTCAAGCTTTTCCAACCTCTTTACGTAGTTTGTGCCCGTCTCTCTTCTCGCTCCGGGGCGAGCGCCTGAAATTCCGTCCGCGGCCGCAACCAACACGGCTTCCATCGTCTTGGGCTCGCAGTCGCCGTGATGCGCCGCGATGGCGTTTATTACGTTTGCCTTTTCACCGTATTTTTTTGCGAGGTCGGCGCCCAACTGTACGTGCGTGCCTTCCTGCTCCTTATCGACGGCCTTACCGATATCGTGCAAAAGCCCCGCCCTCTTGGCCAAATTCACGTCCAAACCGAGTTCGGACGCCATAAGACCCGCAAGCTGGGCAACCTCTATCGAATGTTTATATACGTTTTGTCCGTAGCTCGTCCTGTACTTCAGCCTGCCTATAAGCTTTATAAGCTCGGGGTGAAGTCCGTATATGCCGACGTCGAACATCGCGCTCTCGCCGGCGGCTTTTATCTCCTGATCGAGTTCCTTTCTCACCTTGGCGACGGTTTCCTCTATTCTTGCGGGGTGAATTCTGCCGTCGGTTATGAGCTTTTCAAGAGCTAAACGAGCTACCTCTCTCCTTACGGGGTCGAAGCCGGAAAGAATAACGACCTCCGGCGTATCGTCTACTATAAGCTCTATACCCGTCGCATTCTCTATAGCCCTGATATTCCTGCCCTCGCGTCCGATAAGTCTTGCCTTCATATCGTCGCTTGGAATGGGCACGACCGACACGGTAATTTCAGACGCATGGTCGCTCGCGCAGCGCTGTACTGCAAGCGAAATTATTTTCTTTGCTTCGGTTACCGCCTCGTCCTTTGCCGTCTGCTCGATATTCCTTACCTGAATAGCGACGTCGTGGCGGGTTTCCTCCAAAATTTCTTCGGAAAGAAGCTTTTTAGCCTCTTCCTTGGTCAGCTGTGCAACCTTCTCCAACTCCTGAACCATGAGTTCGTGCTGGTGCGCAACCTTGTCCTGAGTCTTTTTCAACTCCTGCTCTTTCGCAGTTAAACCCTGCTTCTGTTTTTCGAGTTCGTCGTTCTTTTTATCGAGCGCGGATTCCTTTTTTTCAAGGTTGTCCTCTTTCTGAATAAGCCGCTGTTCAAGCTTGTTCAGCTCGCTCTTCTTTTCTCTCGTCTCTCTCTCGAATTCGTTCTTTAATTTAAGCTCCTGTTCCTTAGCCTCTAGTATGGCCTCCTTCTTGATTGCCTTACTTTCAGCCGTTGCGTCTTCGATCATTTTATCGGCGCGTGCTTTCGCGCCGTTAATCTGATTTTTTGCCTTTTGCTTGAAATAAATCCAGCAAGCTAATAGGCCGCCAAAAAGCAATACTACACCGATAGCGACGCCGATGCCTATACCGGCCCCGAAGCTTGGCGTAAGAAACAGGTTGCTTACGTTTGCCAATAACATAATAAGCCTCCTGATTGATAGTTATATATATTATCGGTGTTGTCTGACACCCCGTAATATACCATATTTTATTTTACAACATACGCTTAAAATTGTCAATTTATTTGTCAATATACATTCGGGTAATATATAAATATCGTTTAATAAAAGAGCGGAAGATCGATCTGCGCGCCTTCCGTTCTTCCAATTATTTTAAATCGTCAAGCCAAACGGCCGCTACTGCATCGGAAGGCATACGCCAATCGCCGCGGGGCGAAAGCGCAACCGATCCGATTTTAACCCCGTCGGGCGAGCACGAACGCTTGAATTGCTGGCCGAAAAACCGTTTATAGAATATTTTCAGCCATTTATCGATAGTTTTAACGTCGTATATGCCCTCAAAAGCGTTTTCGGCAAGCATTTTAATCTTTTCGGGCTTGAAACCGTATCTTATTGCGTAGTACAAAAAGAAATCGTGCAGTTCGTAAGGTCCGACCAAATCCTCCGTCTTTTGGGCGATTTTGCCGCTCTTGTCCGGAGGAAGAAGCTCGGGGCTTATCTCCGTATTAACGATATCTTTTAAAACGGCTCCGCACTCCCCGCCTAACATTTCGGCTTCCGCATTGACAAGGTGTTTAACGAGAGTTTTTGGCACGGAAGAATTTACGCCGTACATAGACATATGGTCGCCGTTATAGGTTGCCCAGCCCAATGCAAGCTCGCTCAGATCGCCGGTACCCACTACAAGGCCGCCCGTCTTATTTGCGACGTCCATAAGAATCATCGTGCGCATTCTTGCCTGCGCGTTCTCGTAAGTGACGTCGCGTAAGTCTTTATCGTGACCGATGTCCTCAAAATGCTTCGAAACGCTGTCGGTTATGGGGCAGATGCGCGAAGTCGCTCCCAAAAGCTCAATAAGCTTAAGCGAATTGTTTTTGGTACGGGAAGTCGTGCCGAAGCCCGGCATTGTTATCGCTATTATATCGGAAACCGGTTTGCCGGCCTCTATAAACGCTCGTCTCGTAACAAGCAGCGCCAGCGCGGAATCGAGCCCGCCGGAAACGCCTATTACAGCCGTTTTGCAGCCCGTGTGTTCGATACGTTTCTGCAGCGCTTTAGCCTGCATAACGATTATCTGTTCGGCACGCTCTTTTAGCTTTTCACTGTCGTCGGGAATAAAAGGGTGCGCCGAGAATTTGCGCTCAAGCTTATCAGTCCCCTCGGCAGAACGGAATTCGATTACGGTGTGTTCGCGGACCTTATCAAAGCCGTAGCCGCCCGACATTCTGCGCCTCTCCGAGGCAATCAACTCCACGTCGACGTCGCCGTAGGTAAGACCTCCTTTAAACAGCGGGCTTTCCGAAATAACGCGTCCGTTCTCGCAAATAATGTCGTGTCCGGAAAATACCAAATCCGTCGTGCTCTCACCCATACCGGCATCACAGTAAACATAGCCGCAAATAAGCTTGGCGGACTGAACCCTTATCAAATCCCTGCGGTAATCGGCTTTGCCGATAATTTCGTCGCTACAGGAAAGATTGACTATTATATTCGCCCCTGCCGCAGCATGAGAAATAGACGGCGAGCAGGGCGCCCACAAATCCTCGCATATCTCCGCCGAGACTGTAAAATACTCTTCCCCGTAAGCCTTTAAAACGCAGTCGGTGCCGAAATAAATTCCGCACTCCCCGGCATAATCGATATTCGAAGCCACGTCAGGCGCGCAACAGAAGTGCCTCTTTTCGTAAAACTCACCGTAATTCGGCAGATAGGTCTTGGGTATAATAGCAAGAATTTTCCCGTCGGTTATCGCAACGGCGCAGTTATAAAGCCTGCCAAAGCGTTCTACGGGCGCGCCCACGAAAACGAGCGTCCTGTTGCCCTCGGTGGCTTTTTTAATGCGCTCCACGCCCCTTTCCACTGCATCAATGAGCGCAGATTGGTTGAACAAGTCGCCGCAAGTATAGCCGCACACCGAAAGCTCGGGAAAGACAATAACCTGCGTTCCCCTCCCCGCGCTCTCTCTTATCGCTTCTATTATATTGTCCGTATTATAATTTACGTCCGCAACCCTTAATTTCGGCGTTGCGGAACAAACTTTGATAAATCCGAATTTCATCAATCGTCCTGAGTCTTTTTGATGGCAGACTTATGCGCCTCTCTTATTTTAGCTTCGAGCTCGTCCATCAACGCAGGGTTGCTCTTGAGGTGCTCCCTCATCTTTTCCCTGCCGTTGGCAATTTTTTCTTCGCCATAGAGGAACCACGCGCCGCTCTTATTGAGGACGCCGTATTCCAAGCCGAGGTCTATTACACAGCCCTCGCGCGAAATGCCCTCGCCGTAAATAATATCGAACTCGGCGACCTTAAAAGGAGGCGCGACCTTGTTTTTGACGACCTTGCCTTTCGCCCTGTTGCCGATAATTTCACCGTCTTGCTTGATAGCGTCCGATTTTCTTATATCGAGACGGATTGTGGCAAAGTATTTAAGCGCCTTGCCGCCGGGGGTAGTTTCGGGGTTGCCGAACAAAACGCCCACCTTTTCGCGCAGCTGGTTGATAAAGATAACGCACGTTTTGGAACGGTTCGTTATGGCGGTAAGCTTGCGGAGAGCCTGCGACATCAGCCTTGCCAGAAGTCCTACGTGCGAATCGCCCATATCGCCCTCGATCTCAGCCTTGGGAGTAAGAGCGGCAACCGAGTCGACTACGATAACGTCCACCGCGCTCGAACGGACCAGCGACTCGCAGATATCAAGCGCCTGTTCGCCCGTGTCGGGCTGTGAGATATATAGCTCGTCTGTCTTAACGCCGAGCGCGTTCGCATATACTGCGTCAAGTGCGTGCTCCGCGTCTATGAAAGCCGCAACGCCGCCCATCTTTTGGGTTTGGGCTATAATGTGTAGAGCAACGGTAGTTTTACCCGAAGATTCGGGACCGTATATCTCCATTATTCTTCCTCTCGGAACGCCGCCGACGCCCAACGCGAGGTCGAGCGACAAACAGCCGGTGGGTATGACTTCAAGCTCGGTATTTACGTTGTTATCGCCGAGCTTCATTATCGCGCCCTTGCCGTACTGCTTTTCTATCATGGCAATAGTGGAATTCAGCGCCTTGAGTTTTTCTTCGTTCATTTTCTTATCTCCTGAGTTATTTTAATCTTTTATACGTCAGAAACAGCGCCTGGTTGATGGCCGTTTCGGTAATCGTCTGCCTGTCGCCCGTAAAATTGAATTTATAGACCGCAACGTCGTCGCCTACGCCTACGGCAATAAAAGCAAGCCCGACTGGTTTGGACGTGTTGTCCGAATTGGGACCGGCTATTCCAGTGGTCGCTACCGCGACTTCACAATTTCCGGTCTTCAGCAACCCCTCCGCCATCTGCATTGCCGTTTCGGCGGAAACCGCACCGCACTGTTTGAGCGTAAGCTCCGTCACGCCCAGCCTCAGCGATTTGGAAAGATTGGAATAGGTGTTCAAGCCCTCCGTGAAAACTTCGGAAATTCCGGAAATACGGACCAACCTTTTGCCAACGCCGCCGCCCGTAAACGATTCGGCAACCCCGATGCGCAGCCGTCTCAACTTCAAAAGCCTGTAAATCTGTTCGGCAAGCGGGGTATCGTCCATCGCGTACACATAGCCGCCGAGCGACTTAACAAGCTCCCTGACCGTTTCGTCCACCAAAATTTTCGGCGCCGCCGACGAATACACTATTTCGATACGGTAATCCCCGTAGCTTTCGTCGAGATTGAAAAAAACTTCGTTACCGCCGTCGGATTTTGTTATGCGCGCGCTTACCTCCGAAACCGTCCTCTCGACTATGCCCTTTGGAGCGCAGGCTCTGATATACGTTTTCTCGAACTTGACGTTGTATTTTCTGTCGAGCGCCGACTTAATATCGTTGCCGACCAACCTGTTTTCCACGTCGTAGTACAAGATAAATACGTCGTATTTTCCGGCCGTGAGAATACCGAGCCCGTTGAATTCGCCCCCGTAAAGTCCGGAAGCGTATTGCTTTACGGCGCTCTCCATAGCATGCGGGCAAAGCACGAACAGCGTGTCATAGCCCGCTTTACACTCGTTGAACGCTTTGACTATTCCGTCGGGATTATCGTATGCGGCACGGCTTATTTTTTCAAAGTAATAACCGAAGGAGGCAATTTCCCCGCAAACTTTTTCGATATGTTTTAAGGAAATATTGTGTCTGTCCTCAAGAGCGAGCAAACAGATATTTCGGCAAGCACTGTTCATCTTTTAAGCACTTCTATATTCTTGACTATATAATTTATTCCCGACACGACGGTCAATACGGTTGCGATTATAAAGCAGAAAAGTCCGGCGTAAAGCACTATATCGACGAATAAACTGTCGTAAAAGAACTCGCCGAAGCCGCCCGCTACAAGCAGAACTACAAGGCTAACGTCCTGAAAAATCGTCTTGAATTTGCCTATTTTGTCTGCCGCGATAACTATACCCGCGTCTGCGGCAACCATTCTGAAACCGCTGACTATAAGCTCTCTTCCGAGTATAACGGCAACGCAACAGCCGGCTACTATCATAGTCCAGCCGCCAAGCTGGACAACCGCAAAAAAGGCAGGCGCGGTAAGCATTACTATCATCGCCGCGGCAACCAAAATCTTGTCGGCAACGGGGTCTAAAAATTTCCCCAAATTGGTAACTAAGTTGTACTTTCTCGCAAAATAGCCGTCGAGCGAATCGGTAATGCTGGCGATTTCAAACACAGCGAGCGCTACGAAATAATGCCCCTTGAACTGCACGTAAAAGAACAAAATGAATACGGGAATAAGCACCACCCTTAAAATGGTCAGCTTATTGGGTAAATTCATTATCCCTTTACCCTTTGCGAAGTTATAAAATTTAGAATTGTTTTCCGGTTCATTCATCTGAATAGCCCTCTGCGACTCCGTACATGTCGTAGTCGCCACAGTCCTTAATCAAAACGTCTATAAACTCGCCCTGAACGGCGTTGTTCGCATTAAAGTAAACCTTTCCGTCGATGTCGGGCGCACTGAAATACGCCCTGCCGTAAAAGCAATTTTTATCGTAATCTATTCCGTCGCAAAGCACTTTTACGGTTTTACCGATATAGCCGCTTAAAATCTGCCGCGATACGCCCCGTTGCACCTCGTATAGGGCCTTAACGCGGCGCTTTTTAACCGCATAAGGAACTTGCGACGGTAAGTTGTACGCAGGCGTGCCCTTTTCGCGCGAATAGGCGAAAAAGCCGCAATTTATAAGCTTGGCCTCCCTAAGAAAATCGCACAGCGCAAGATGCTCTTCCTCCGTCTCACCCGGGAAACCGCTTATAAATGTAGAACGTATCGCAATGCCGGGTATTTCGCGCCTCAGCTTTTCCAAAAGCGCAAGATAGCCCTCTCTCGTTCCGCTTCTGTTCATCAGCTTGAGTATTCTCGTTTCGCTGTGCTGAAGCGGTATATCGAGATATTTTATTATCTTCGGATTGTTTTTTATCTCGGCGATTAGCTCGTCGTCAATCATATCGGGGTAACAGTATAATAATCTTACACCCTTAATGTTGACAAGCATTGTCAACTTTTTTAAAAAATTTACTAAAAATTTTTTTCCGTATAAATCTATTCCGTAGCGTGTAACGTCTTGCGCGACCAAAATGAGTTCGGAAACGTCGCCGAGCTCCTCCGCCTCACGTAAAAGCCGCTCGACGGGGTAACTTTCGTATTTGCCGCGTATGGAGGGAATAAGGCAATACGAGCAACGGTTGTTGCATCCGTCCGCTATTTTAAGATAGGCGTAATGGCAAGGAGTTGTCAACGTTCTGCCCGACGTATAAAGATTATCGCCGAAACCGACGAAATTAACTCTGTCGCCGTCGTAAGACTTAGCAAGCGCGTCGAAAAACTTATCGTAATCTTTCGTACCGAGGAAGACGTCCACTTCATTCAACCCGTCGTAAATTTCACCGATAAATCTCTGCGGGAGGCAACCTGTCACGACTATTTTTTCAAGGCACCCGCTCTTGTATCGGCCGTACTCTATAACCGTTTCTATCGCCTCTTTCCGTGCGGAATTGAGGAAAGAACAGGTATTTATAACGAGCACGTTGACTTCTTCGATATCGCCGCTGACGGTACAGCCGCACTGTTTTATAAACGAAATAAGCTTTTCGCTGTCGACGCGGTTTTTGTCGCACCCGAGAGAGATAACGCCGAAGATTTTACTGCGGAAATCAATCATCTACGTCACCGTAACGCTGAATAAACTCCTCGCGGGAGAGAAGCACCTTCCTCGGCTTCGAGCCCTCGGATTGGGTGATATAATTCATATTCTCCATCCAATCGATTATTTTGCAGGCCTTCATATAGCCTATGGGGAATCTGCGCTGAATCATCGAAACGGAGGCCTGATTGCTGGTTACGCAGAATTTCAACGCCTTGATGAACGTATCGTCCACCTTGGAGGCGTCGCCGCCCTCCTCGCCGTCGCTTCCGACGTCGTCGCGGGGCTCCTCTTCGACGGTATTTATAAAGTCGCTGACGCTCTGGTCGAAGTACGTTTCGTTGTTCTGCTTAATGAAGTCGGTTACCCTCTGCACCTCGTGCGTGTCGATAAAGCAGCCCTGAATTCTCGTAAGCTCGGGGTTTTCGGCCGAGCGGTAATAGAGGTCGCCCTTGCCCAACAGCTTCTCCGCGCCGCCTATATCGAATATGCACCTCGCGTCGTCGAACGAGTTTACCTTAAAGCCGATTCTCGTAGGCAGGTTGGATTTTATAAGACCCGTTATACAGTCGACCGAGGGACGCTGGGTGGCGAGAATAAGGTGAATGCCGCAGGCACGGGATTTCTGTACGAGTCTGATTATTCTGCTCTCGATATCTTTCTTTGCCTGCAACATAAGGTCGCCGAACTCGTCCAATATAATGACGATTTTGGGCAGTTTTTCCTCACCCTCGGGCAGGTGTGCGTTGTATTCGGTCAGGTTCTTGGTCGCAACTCCCTTCTCGGTCATTTCCTTGAAGAGCTGGTAACGCCTCTCCATTTCCTTTATTGCCCAATTCAGAGCCTTAATCGCCTTATCTATATCGTAAATTATCTCGTTTATCATTAGGTGCGGCAGCTTATCGTAGGAGATAAACTCAACCTGCTTCGGGTCGACCAAAATAAACCTGAGTTCTTCGGGGCCGTACTTATATAAGAGGCTTACTATAAGAGTGCTCAGGCAGATACTCTTACCGCTACCGGTAGTGCCTGCAACCAAAAGGTGCGGCATCTTTGTTATATCGGGGCAAACCGCCTGTCCCTCTACGTTTTTACCGAGCGCAAACGAAAGACTGTTGGGCTTTGCGTTGAGGAACGCACTGCTTGCAAGCATACACTTAAGCCCGACGACGCAACGCGACGAGTTGGGAACCTCTATGGAAATGGCGCCCTTCGAATAGTTCAAATAGGCGGTCACGTTCTCTTTCATCAGCGCCATCGCGATAGCTTCGCGGTATTTTAGGGCGTTTTTGATATTGGTACGGTCCTCGATAATAACATCGTATCGCGTAATTGCGGGACCGACCACCACGTTGGAAATGCGGCTGTCTATGCGGAAGCCCGCAAGCGTTTCGCAGATGATGCGCTTACTGTCCTCTATTTCCGCCGTATTCACGTTGTTGTTTTCGGGGTAATCGTCCAAGAGCTCAAGCGACGGACGGACGTACTTTTTCCATACGTGCTTAGGTTTAGGCGGCTCTTCCTTTGGCTGCTCCTCCGCCTTGATAGGCTGCGGCGCCGGGGGATGCACAGCTTCGGGCGCTTCCTGAGGCACTCTGCTCTCGCGGACGGACGTGACCCTCTGACCGCCCAAAGGCGTCCGGTCTTCGAAAAGATTGTCGCCTTCGTCGTTGCTCTCGTCGAATATA
Source organism: uncultured Clostridia bacterium (assembly GCA_964513195.1). Taxonomy (GTDB): domain Bacteria; phylum Bacillota; class Clostridia; order Christensenellales; family Borkfalkiaceae; genus Coproplasma. Next base: position 36,836 of record CAZELQ010000002.1, read on the forward strand.
TTTTCCCTGCTCCTCTCTCTTCCGGATGGCTCGATAACCGACGAGTCGACCTCGACGTCCCTCCGGGAGCTTACCCTCGGATTGGACGAGCTGAAAATATCGAAAATATTCGTCCTCTCTATCGGCTTCTCCTCCTCGGCGGGAGCCGGCCGAGGCTCTTCCCTTTCGGGCATCTCGAACGGCTGTACGGGTTGTACCGACTGAACAAACTGTTCGGGCGGTCTCTGTTGAACGGGCTGCTCGGGTTGTACGGGCTCCGCGGAAGCGGGTCTTGTCCACTCTTCGGTGCGTTCGGGTTGCGGAACTTCCCGTCCGAAATTATCGGACGAGCTCTCGTCAACCGTATAAGAATTAAAGTCTTCTTCAGACGCGGAGGGCCGCTCATAGCCTCCGAAGCTTTCCGCGGGCCTGTCGCCGTAGATATACGACGGGGTTCGGTTGTCGCCGTCCGAATTTACCACTCCGTCCGAAAAGTCCTGCGTATAGGACGTATCTGCGGAAGGCGCTGTCTGCGACTGAGAAGCGGGTTTTTGGTTACCGCTCGAAAAACTCTTCAGGTAATCGTCGTCGCTCTTTACGGGATGATTGAAATAGGAGTTTTCGTTGTAAATCATATTTCTGCGATAGCTTTCCGCCGCAAATTCACCCGGTTCGAAAAGAATTTTTCTCCCGAGGTTGTCCGGCGAGAATTTATCGTCGTCGTGCTTTTCGTTTTCAAGATCGGCGTTCTGCGCCCGTGCGGGAGCGTCGTATTCGGCCTGAACGGGTTGCTGCGCGCCCGCCGCGCGCGTTCTGGTTACGATTTCATGGTTTTCGTTTAAAGAGTAGAGCGAATCGATATTCTTACCGGGAACGTCTGTCTGCTGGGGAGCGGCGCTCTCCTTTTCGGCTTTGGCATCGGCACCTGCCTTTGCAACCACTCTGCCCAAGCGGTAATTACGTATAATCCAGAACGAAAGTCCCGCACATAACACTGTAAGCAAGGAAAAGATTACGTAGGCGCCGATAAAGGTCGTACCCTTGGCAACGGGGTAAACTATGAGTCCGCAGATAACGCCGCCGAACGTGTAGCCGGAATAGCCCTTTGCCGCGTTCAGGTAACACTGTTCCAAGTATTTTCCGTATCCGCCCATATCGAATTTTGCCGTCATTACGGAATGAAACAGTAAAAACGCCATAAGCGCGGTCAAAGCCACGCATAGCGTACAGCGGAGATTGAATTTTATTTTCTTTTCGAACACGAGCCATTCGCCGAGATAGGCCAACAGTGCTACGACTATATAGGAAGCATAGCCGAACGTTCCGTACATAAAAGTGCAGATGGCTTTACCGAAGCTGAGAAAAATAAGCCCGCCGGTCAGAAGCATAACGGTAAGTAACGCGCAGAACAACAATATGGTCATTCCGAGCGTTTCTTTCGTAAGTATATATGTATGCTTGTCGTTATTTCTTTTCCTGTTCACGAACAAAATCTCCGATAAGAAAATCTGATATTTTATATTATATCATTTGTAAAGGAAAAAGACAACAAAATGTCAAGTAAAAAAATGAAAAACGCACCCGTAAAATACGGGTGCGCATAGCGTTTTCGGAATTATAATCAAAGTTTCGACTTGCCCTCTTCGGCAGCTTCGATATTGTCGTTGTTCCATGAATACATACTGCGTATTTCCTTGCCGACTTCCTCGAGCTGGTGCGAAGCCTCGAGCGCTCTCTTTGCGTTGAAGTGCGCCCTGCCGTTGTTGTTTTCGGCAATCCATTTTGAAGCAAAGGTGCCGTCCTGTATCTCTTCGAGGATCTTTTTCATTTCCTTTTTGGTCGCTTCAGTTATGAGCCTGCTGCCCGTCTCGTAGTCGCCGTATTCGGCGGTGTCGGAAACGGAATATCTCATGAGCGAGAAGCCGCCCTTATAGATAAGATCGACGATAAGCTTCATTTCGTGAATGCACTCGAAGTATGCATTTTTGGGGTCGTAGCCGGCCTCAACCAGCGTTTCGAAGCCTGCCTTCATAAGCGCGGTAACGCCGCCGCATAAAACGGCCTGTTCGCCGAAAAGATCGGTTTCGGTTTCGCACTTGAAGGTGGTCTCCAACACGCCCGCTCGCGCGCCGCCGATGCCTGCCGCATAGGCGAGAGCAACGTTTAAGGCCTTGCCGGTATAATCCTGCTCTATCGCAACGAGGCAGGGCACGCCCTTGCCGTCCTGATATTCGGAACGTACGGTATGTCCGGGGCCCTTGGGCGCAATCATAAATACGTCGACGTTCGCGGGAGGAACGATTTGCTTGAAATGAATATTGAAGCCGTGCGCGAAAGCGAGCGCCGCGCCCTCCTTGAGGTTCTTTTCGATGCTCTCCTTGTACACCTTGGCCTGCCTTTCGTCGTTTATAAGTATCATTACCACGTCGGCACGCTTTGTAGCCTCGGCAACGTTATATACCTCAAAGCCTGCGGCGACCGCCTTGGGCCATGATTTGCCGCCCTCGTGAAGGCCTATAATTACCTTGACGCCGCTCTCACGCAGGTTGAGCGCGTGAGCATGTCCCTGACTGCCGTAGCCGATGACAGCTACGGTTTTATTTTTCAATACGTTTATATCGCAATCGGACTGATAGTAGATTTTCGACATATTTTTCCTCCGGATTTCTGATTTGCGTATTATTATATTCTCATAAATCGGACAAGTCAAGCATTATGTTATTTTATTGAAAAAATAAACAAAAAAATTGCATATTTGCGTACAATGGTGTATAATAGCCTAAAAAATCGAATAAGGTCGCATAAATTATGAATAAGTTTTTGAATTCTTTAAAAATCTTACGCAGCCTCGGCGAGGACGAGCTCGTCGCCCGTCTGTTCGAATATTTTGCGGACGAAGCAGAGGAAAAATTCAATGATTTAATTGCCGCCATTTACCGCAATCACGCGGAGGACAATCTCTCCGAATACGTCACCGAACGCATTTTAAAGAACGTAAACCCCTTTTCGGTTTCATGCGCGGAAAACGGTCAGGCCTCTATGCACTTAAAGCTGGCTTATCTCGACGACGTTAAGTCAATTCTCCGCTCCCTATCCTCCCTTTCCGAGTCCTCGTTTTTCGACGTCGGGGAACCCATTCAGGTATTCAGGGCGCGCAGCGACGAGAAGCTTGTCTCCAACCTGCTGAATTTCTACACGGCCAAAGGCTACGGAGATTTTATCGACTCGCGGGCGTTTATATACAAAAACGGCGATATAACGCCCGTTGCGAACGTGAGAAACGAGACTATGGAAAGTCTGAAAGACTACAGGGCCGAAAAGCAGGTAATAATCAATAACGTAGACGACTTTATTGCAGGATTGCCCTACTCGCATATGCTCTTATACGGCGACCGCGGAACGGGCAAATCCGCCACCGTCCACGCCGTGCTCAACAAGAATTTCGAGAGAGGCTTGCGCCTTATAGAACTCGACAAAAAAGACATTGCGGCCATGAACGGAATAAGGCAGCGCGTATGTGCGTTGCCCCTGAAGTTCATTATTTTTATCGACGACCTGTCGCTGAGCGATCGGGACGACAACATTTCCACACTGAAAGCCGCCGTGGAAGGCACTACGGTAAACGCCGATAACGTAATGGTCGTCGCAACGTCCAACAGGCGGCACGTCGTAAAGGAGACCTTTGCCGACAGAGACAATTCCGTCCACCCCTCCGATTCCATCGAGGAACAGCTCTCCCTTTCGGACAGATTCGGCCTTACCGTTATGTTTTCGTCGACCGACAAGAAGGGCTACCTCTCCATAGTCGACCAGCTTGCCGAAGACAGGCGGCTAACCACAGACTTAGAACAGCTTAACGTGCTTGCCGAGCGATGGGCAATCGTCAAGGGCGGCCGCTCCCCGAGGCGGGCAAAGCAATTTATAGACTTTGCTTATTCGTGCGAACAATCGGGCAGGGAGATAGATTTTTAATCCTCTATAACTCTCTTAGCGATATCGTAAATATCGCCCGCTCCCAAGAACAGAACCGTGTCTCCGGTCTGCACGCTTCTCAAAAAGTAGGCGATATCTTCTTCGCCGTCGGCATAATGCGAGCGCTTTACGGCGTACGAAAGCTTAAGTGCGCTGCCGCCGTCGTCGTAGTACTCCCTCGCCGCAAAAGTTTTGTATATAAGAAGCTGTTTAACCTGTGAAAGCACGCTGACGAACTCTTTGAACAGCGTTTTTGTCCTGCTGTATGTATGCGGCTGGAAAACCACGTACAAATCGCCGTCACCTATCAATTTGGCCGCTTTGATAGCGGCCTTTATTTCATTGGGGTGGTGAGCGTAATCGGCGATACAGCGGGCTCCGTTATACGTGCCTATCGTTTCGAATCTGCGTTTTACGCCGCAGAATGAGCTTAGCCCGCTCTGAACGCACCCGAAATCGATTCCGAAATATCTTGCCGCCGCAATCGCGGCTAGCGCGTTTAACACGTTATGCTTGCCGTAGACGTTTAGACCGACCCTACCCAATCTGTTATCGCCCTCATATGCCGTAAACGAAAATCTGCCTCTTTCGCTCACTATTTTTTTTGCAAAGTAGAGCGCCCTATCGTCAAAGCCGAACGTAACCCCGTCTGCTCTAGGCAAATCACCGTAAAGCGAAATGACCGCCCTCGAGTTATCGGCAAAAGTATAGTAGGCCTTTTTGACCTCCCCTGCCGTACCGTAGCAGTCGAGATGGTCGGCGTCGCTGTTCAATATGACGGCTAAATCGGGTTTAAGACATAAAAAATTCTTTTTGTACTCGCAGGCTTCGGTAATAAAATAATCGTAGCCGCCCAAATACCCGTTTGAATAGGTCATATCGTTTCCGCCTATGTGCGAGGAAAACTCCGCGCCGGCCTCCGCGAACACGTGGGTAATCATAGCGGTACAGGTCGTTTTTCCGTGACAGCCCGCAACCGCAATAGTCTTTTTAAAAACTGCCGAAACCTCGGCCAGCAATTTGCCGCGCGACACGATGACCTTACCCTGCCGCCGCGCCGAAAGAATGACCCTGTTTGTGTCGGAAACAGCGTCGGTGTAAACGACTACGCGGTATTCGGAAAGGTCGGCCAACCTCTCCTCCGTTATATCTGCGCCCGATTTCTTCAACTCGGCTACGTATTCGCCGCTTTCCCTGTCGCAACCGCCGACCTTCTTACCCATTTGCAACAAAATTTTGGCGAGAGCGCTCATACTCACGCCGCCGATACCGACAAAAAAATAGCTGTCGTATTCCGATATAAAATTTTCCGCCATAGTAAATTCTATTACGGCACAGCCCGAATTATCACGAAAAAATCGAAAAAAAGACGAAAGAGGCGGCCGCATATGCGGCCGCCGCTGAAATTCTCTTGATTATTCGTTGCCGTCGTTCCTGTTAAAGCGGCGGAGAAGCTGCGCAAACTTGGGAACGGACTTATCGGAAGGGCGTTCCACTCCCGTCTCGGGAGGAACGGGCGCTTCCTGCTCGTGATATTGGGAAGCCGGCCGGACGTCTGTCTCCCGGGGCTGAACAGGCTGTACGGGTTGAACGGGCTGCCGGGGCTGTACCGGAACCCGCTGCTGAGGGTAGTAAGGCTCGTTCACCGACATTCTTCCGCTCTGATTATAGGACGGCGCATTATAGAGCTGGCCGTCGGTATAGGCGCGCTGCTGAGCCTCTCCCTGAGCGTTGTCGTAACCGGGGAAGCCCGTCGCTATTACCGTTATCTCAACCTCGTCCTGAACGTTGGGGTCGATCCTCGCGCCGAAAATGATATTCGCCGAAGCGTCGACTACGCTTCTGACAAGCTCCGCCGCGTCCGCGACCTCGGCAAAAGTGAGGTCGTTGCCGCCGACTACGTTCAATATAACGCCCTGCGCGCCCTCGATTGTGGTCTCGAGCAAAGGACAGTTAACGGCCACGCGGACCGCCTCTATAATTCTGTTGTCGCCCTTAGCAACGCCGACGCCGAGGTGTGCGACACCCCTGTCCTTCAATATGGTCTTGACGTCCGCGAAGTCAAGATTTATGAGCGCGGGGTTGACAATGAGCTCCGCAAGCCCCTTAATGCCCTGCTTAAGTATCTCGTCGGCAACGCGGAGAGCCTCGACCATAGTGGTATTCTTGTCCACTACCGTTCTGATTTTATCGTTGGGAATAACTATGAGGGTATCGACGTACTTTTTGAGATTATCTAGCCCCTTAACCGTATTTTCCATTCTCTTCTTGCCCTCGAAAGCAAAGGGCTCGGTCACGACTGCGACCGTAAGAATTTTCATATCCCTCGCAATCTTGGCAATTACGGGCGCGGCTCCCGTACCCGTACCGCCGCCCATACCTGCGGTAATAAACAATAAATCCGTGCCCTTTATGATTTCGGTGAGCGCGTCCTTGCTCTCTTCCGCAGCCGCCCTGCCTATATCGGGGTCGGCGCCGGCGCCGAGTCCCTTGGTAAGCTGTACGCCTATCTGTATTTTATTCGTGCAGGGAGAGAGCGCGAGAATCTGCGAATCGGTATTTACGACCACGTATTCCGCACAGGTTATACCTGCGTCTATCATGCGGTTTATGGCGTTGTTGCCGGCGCCGCCCACGCCTATAACCTTGATTTTGGCTTTACCTGAAATATTGGTGTTTACAGCCGAATCGTTAAACATTTTTTGTCCTCCGGAAAGTAAAAATTATCGCGCTCGATTATTGCCGAGCGCAGCGTTCAATAAGCTGAACAGCGAAGAAAATTGCGGTTTGTCGTAGTAGGGCACCTTGGGCGCGACCACCTCGACGGGTGTGACCAGCCTCGACGAAAGATGCTCTATCGTGCCGCGAATCACCCCGACGCCCTCGCCGCTTATGTTAATGGGAGCTGCGGACAAATCCTTTATAAGAAAAGACTGCCTGCAGGTTTCAATCATCTCGCATATGCCGTCAAGCCCCTCCCGTATCAGGTCGCGGAGCTGCGGCTCGCTATATCTGCTGTCGGCGCCGTCGGCGTTACATTCTACGATTGAATTAACGCCCTCTTTTGCGTTTAAATTGACCTTGCCTATCAATTCCATACCCGCGTCAAACGGCACGTCCAACGCCTCGCTCAGAAGCAGCGCTATGTGGCCTATACCCACCGAAAAGGGCTCGCTGTAGGCAATACCGTTCCCGCACACCACGTTGAAGGTCGAGGAAATATAGCCCAAATCCAATAGAACCGAATAGCTCTCCCTCTTTTCGGGCTCAAGAAGATACTGCGAAAGGGCGTAGCTTTGCGCAATCCAATGAAAAACCTTGACGGACGGGAACGAACCGAACGCGCTCTCGATGCAGTCGATAATGCCCGTCTTGCAGATAAAGAAGCTCAATCCCGCCCTCAGGCTGTCGCTTACGACGCCGAGCGGGTCCGAAACCCTGCGCTTGTCCGAAAGTATATAGTAAAGCGCGCCGCAGCCTATCACTCTTTTCCCTTCCGGAACCTTGGGCACGGAAATAGAAGTTAAGGCGTCGATATGCTTTGCGGTTATCTTCTGAGTGGAATTAAAGGTCAAAACCTTGTCGGTGGCGACCGTTTCGGTGAATTCGGCCGGAATGGAAACGTAGACCTGCTTTACAAGGCCGTTCACAGAAGAAAATACGGCTTCGACCGCCTCTCTTACCGCGGAAATAAACCCAACGATATCGAGGAGCTCGCCCTCGGCATAGCCGTCGTACGGTACCGAATATTTGCTTTTGATTATAAAGGTGTTGTTTACGCCCTTTTCGGCGATGGCCGCACAGATTTCACCCGACCTTATGTCCAACACCGCTACGCTTTTGTTACGCATTTCAGGTTACCTTGAAAGTATTTGCAGACGGCAAAACCACCTATAAAATATTATATAATAGTGAATAACCGTTGTCAACCTTTGGAGCATAAAAAATGCGACTCGAAAACAAAAATCGGGTCGCAAATATTTAATATCGGTATACGCCGCGTCAAGCTGTGTATTTCGCAACGGGTTCACCGCCGTCCTTGCCGTCGATTACCGTAATGGAACCGCCGCAGCGCTGAACGTCGGAAAGAGTCCCGTACACCTCGCGCGCCTTGATTATCTTTTGCTCCGATGCCTGCCCCCAAGAGCTGACCGACAGAGTCATTCCGCTCTTGAAATTAAACGCGGTTATCTCCAAATCGAGATACTTCCGCACCGCTATGGAGGCTATCATTCTGCGTATAGGGCCGAACTCCTTTTCGAAATAACCGCCGAGAACGGCAATGCTTTCTATCTGCTCTTCCTCCGCAAACAATTCGACGTTGGGGCAACCGTCAACCGGATTTACCGGCTGCACGTCCGAAGTAACCGACCGTACGAGCTTTCCGTCGGAATCGTATACCGAATAGCCGTTAAGCGACTGTACGGTATACTTTTCCACCCTCTCCTTCAAAGTGACGTTTATCGTACAAGGAAAAACCCTTTCATAGCTTTCGACGACGATATGCTCGGGATGGGAAATTTTATCGGTAACGTCGCTCTCTTTGACGAAGAGAAGACCGTAGCCTTTCATTTTGTCGAGGTTTGCCCTCGTCTCTTCGTATTCGGCGGCGTACAAGCCGGAATAGTCCGCAAACGAAACGTTGACGTTCCGCACGGAGAGAATAATCCCCGCGCCTATAACTATGGCTATGCAGAATACTATGGCCAAACCGACCGCCATTACTTTTCTTATGTAACTCATTTTCTCGTCTGTTTTCTATACGGTCACCCTAACGATATCGGCTCCGAGCGACCTGAGCTTATATTCAAAATCCGAATACCCTCTGTCAATGTGAGAGATGTTCAGAATTTCGCTTCTTCCTTCCGCCGCGAGAGCCGCCAGCACAAGAGCCGCGCCGCCCCGCAAGTCGTACGCAACAACCTCGGCGCCTTTAAGCTTCTCCACTCCGCGCACAAACGCCTTCCTGTCGATAACGGTTACGTCCGCGCCCATTTTCTTAAGCTCGGGCACGTACTTATACCTCGTTTCGAATAAGTTTTCCGTTATAATGGAATGTCCTCTGCACACGCAGCAGAGCGCCGTCATCTGTGCCTGCAGGTCGGTCGGAAATCCGGGGTAAGGCTGCGTTTCCACGCTTCTTACCGACGACGGCCGCCGCTGTGAGCACATAAGTATTTTATCATCTTTCAGCCGTATTTTGCAACCGTTTTCACGCAATTTATGCAAAAGCGAGCTAAGTAGCTCGGCATTTATGCAATTTAACTGAATTTCGCCGCCGCACATGGCCGTGGCTATCAGAAATGTTCCGGCCTCTATTCTGTCGCAAATCGGCAAAAACGTAGCTCCGCCAAGCTTTTCCACTCCGTTAATCACTATCGTTCCGCTGCCCGCCCCGGAAACGTCGGCCCCTATACAGTTTAAAAATCTCTGCAGATCCTCAATCTCGGGTTCGCGCGCGGCGTTTTTTATAACCGTCGTTCCCTCGGCCTTTACCGCGGCGAGCATAATATTTTCCGTAGCGCCGACGCTCGGGCAGTCGAGCATTATTTCGTCGCCCGTCAGACGGTCGCACTCACAGGTGATATAACCGTTGGTTTCGGAAATTTTGACGCCCAGCCGCCTGAGTCCGTTCAGATGCAAGTCGACCGGACGGAGACCTATGTCGCACCCGCCGGGGTACGCTATCTTCGCCCTGTGAAAACGCGATATCACCGAGCCGAGCAGAAATACGGAAGAGCGCAGCTCGCGGGCAAGCTCGCTCGGTATTTCGTGACTGTCCGCGCACGAGGAGTCTATCTCTACATTCTTTGAGGCAAAGGTCGCTTTACAACCCAGACACGCAAGAATTTTTATCATATTATTCACGTCCGTTATAGACGGAACGTTTTGCAATACAACCTTTTCGTCCGTCAGAACGGTTGCCGCAAGAATAGGAAGCACGGAATTTTTTGCCGTTTGGACGTCAACGCACCCGAACAGACGGTTTCCGCCGTTTACTATGTACTTTTCCATATCAACTCCCTTTATGTAAAATAATAAATCAGCACGCAAAGAAAAAACGGACGGACTAACCACCCACTCTTTGCGCGCCGCCTTCGGCGAGGGCGCCAAAACAAGCCGCCTTGCGCCTCACTTCATTATATGGGAAATTGATTAAGCGTGTTAATTACTGCGAGATATGGAATACAGTACCCCCATCGACGCCATCGTTATTATCAGAGAGGTGTTTCCGCTGCTGATAAGCGGAAGCGGCAGGCCCGTCGGCGGGATTGTACCGCTCACCACCAAAGCGTTTATGACGACCTGTATTCCGTATATTAAGGTTATTCCCGAAGCGAGCAGGAAACCGAACCTGTCCTTACAGCGCGAAGCGATAGCAAATCCGCGGAAAACAATCACCGCACAAGCCGCAAAGAACAGTAAAAGACCGAAAAAGCCGAGCTCCTCGCCCATGACCGACATAATGAAATCGCTCTCGGCAAAGGGAAGAAATCTGTATTTCTGCGTTGAATTGAACAGACCCACGCCGAAAAGGCCGCCGTTGCCCAGCGCATACAGCGACTGAATAAGCTGATAGCCTTCTCCCTGCGGCGAAGCCCAAGGGTCGATGAACGCACTTAGCCTCTTGAGCCTGTACGGCTCGAGCAATATAAGAACGGGGACGGCGACAATCAGCGGAATCAAGACTATCGCAAAGGTCTTGAGGTCCGTGCCGCTCAGAAAAATCATGGCAAGCATTAAAAGCCCGACGCACATCGTAATGGACATGTTGGGCTCGGCTATAATAAGCAAGCAAAATAAAATGCCGACGGCCAGCACGGGCAATACGCCCTTGAACGTTTTCACCTTTTCGTAATTTTTGGAGAAGTATGCGGCGGCAAACAGCGCGAAGGCATATTTTGCGATTTCCGACGGCTGTATGGTTATGGGGCCTATACCGATCCAACGGGTCGCTCCGTAGTTCGTCACGCCTATTCCCGGTATGAATACCAAAACAAGCAAGATAACGGCAACTATAACGGCGGGGTATTTGAGTTTTATCAGCTTATGATAATCGAAAAACTGCAACCCGACGAAAGCCGCGGCACCTAATACAGCGCCTATCAGTTGTTTTTTTACGAAATAGAGGCTGTCGCCGTACTGTACCTTGCCTACGTAGGAGCTTGCCGAATATATCATCAGGCAGCCGAAGCCCGCCATAGCAAAAACACATATTAAAAGCAGGACGTCGCCTGCTTTTCTTTTTTTTACGTACAGCCTATTTTTCATCGCGCAGTCCGCTTACGAGATTTGCAAACGCTTCCCCGCGCTCTTCATAGCCTGCAAACTCGTCGAAGCTCGCACTGGCCGGACTAAGCAATACGCACTGGCCGGGTTTTGCAATATAGGCGGCAAGCTTGACGGCGGTCGTAAAGTCGGCGCACAGCGAGAAATTGAAAAATCCGGCCCGCACCGCCGCGTTGAGCATTTTAAATCTGTTTTCGCCGTATAGAACCGCATGAACGACCTTGCTTTTCAAAAGAGTTCCGAACATCGGTTCGTATTCGTAGCCCTTGTCCTTACCGCCCAAAAGTAGAACGATGGGAATATTCACGCTGTCTACGGCTTTGAGCGTAGCGTCAACGTTCGTGCCCTTACTGTCGTCTATGTATGCCACGCCGTCTATCTCGTTTATCAGCTGGACTCTGTGCTTCACGCCTTGGAAGCCGCATATTGCCGCCGCGCATTTTTCGCGGTTAAAGTCCAGAATTCCTCCTACAGCGACGCAGGCAAGCGCGTTATACAGGTTATGTATACCGCCAATCGTCATACTCTCGGCGCCGAACAGTCTTTCGCCGTTATAGCAGACGGAGCCGTTCTCGAGATACGCGCCCTCCACGCGCCGGCATGCGGAAAACCATACCACCTTACCGCGGGTAACGTTTGCAAGCTGGCGGACCCGCTCGTCGTCATAATTGAGCACGGCAAACTCGCTCTCCCTGAGAAAACGTATAAGTTTGCTTTTCAGGAAAACATAGTTTTCCATATTGTAGTGTCTGTTCAGGTGGTCTTCGGTTATGTTAGTGATGACGGCGATATGAGGCCGAAGGCTGAACAGAGTTTCCAGCTGGAAGGAAGAAATTTCGAGCAACGCAAAGTCGTCGAAACCCAGCTCCTCCACAACGTTTATAAGCGGGTTACCGTAATTGCCGCAAGGAACGCCCTTTTTACCGCATTCGGCAAACATTGCCTCCAGCATGGAGACGGTGGTCGTTTTGCCGTTCGTACCCGTGACGGCGACCGCTGTTGCGCGCAGAAAGGTCGCCGCAAGCTCCTCTTCGCCGATAATCGTCTTATTAAGCTTGCGGAAGGCGACGGGCAACGGGTTGTCAATGGGTATTCCGGGGCTCAGCACCAATATATCGCAGATTGTAACCGCCTCGTTTAATCCCTCAGCCGTCACGACGGTCGCGCCCGCCGCCTGCAGATTATTCATAACCGCAGCGACTTTATCGCTCACCACGTCGTCGTATATGTAAACTTTTGCCCCTCTCTTTAGAAGAAAGACGGCACACCCCTCGCCCGAGCGGGACATACCCGCCACCAGAAACCTTTGATTACCGAAATACATTTGACCTCACATAAAAATTATACAGATTATTCCGACCAAAGCCGTTACAAGGGCGTACACAAAGGAAATTTTACATTCCGAATAGCCTTTCATCTGAAAATGGTGATGAAGCGGCGCCATCAGGAACACCCTACGCTTGGTTCGTTTATAATATATTACCTGAACTATCACAGATATTCCCGATAGGACAAAGGTTATTCCGATAAACGGCAGGTAAAGCGTATTCCCCGAAAAGACGGTGACGCAGGCAATAAGCCCGCCTAACGCAAGCGAGCCCGTATCTCCCATAAATACGCTCGCTCTATTGGTGTTGAAAAGCATAAAGGCGAGTACCGCGCCGACGCCTATAAAGCATAAACCGGATAGCCCGTCCGCCCTTATCGCAAGCATTACTCCCAGCGCCGCAAGATACGCGGCCGAGGTACCTCCGGCAAGGCCGTCCAGCCCGTCGGTTAGATTTACGCAATTTACCGTAGCCAAAAAAACGAAAACGACGAGAGGAATTATTCCCCAATAAATATTGAACTTGAGCCCGCCGCCGAACGGAACGTACAGATAGGTCATCTTATTCACGTAGCAATACACGGAGGCAATCACGGCAATGGAAATCTGGAACAGGATTTTCTGGTAGGGCTTAAGGCCTTCGTTTTCCTTTTTGTAAATTTTGATAAAATCGTCCAAAAACCCGACAAGCATAAACCCGCCCACAATAATGAGCGTAAGATTTACGGTCTTGTCCTCGAAGCGAAAAAAAATAATTCCGGCGATAATCGCGGCAGTAATAAAGGCAAGCCCGCCCATTGTAGGCGTGCCGCCCTTATCTTTATGTTCTTTAACGTAACCAAGAATGTATTGCCCCGCCTTCAGCCTTTTTAAAAGCGGCAATAAAATAGCCGTTAAAGCAAGAGAAATGCCGAACGCGGTAAGCAGATAAATAAGATTTATTTTCATTTATTTTCAGCTTATCAATTTTTTAATGACGTTATTATCGCTGTAGCTGTGTTTGATGCCCATAATCTCCTGATAATTTTCGCCGCCTTTGCCGGCAACCAGCAAAATGTCGCCCTCCGAAACCAAATTCAAAGCGTATTCGATAGCCACTTCTCTGTCGGTGACGGCGACGTATTCCCTCCCCGTCTTTCTGACCCCAGCCTCAATCTGCGAAATTATCGCGTAAGGGTCTTCGTAACGCGGGTTATCGGAAGTAATAATAACGAAATCGGCGTATTTTGCGGCCACCTCGCCCATAATAGGGCGCTTCGTATTATCGCGGTTGCCGCCGCAACCGAACAGACAATACAGGTTGCCTTCGCACAGCTTTTTCAAAGCGGACAGAGATTTTTCAAGCCCATCAGGAGTATGCGCAAAATCCACGAAAATTTGCCCGCCGTTGTATTTTGCAACTCTCTCCAAACGGCCCGATACGCATTCGAGCGCGTTCAGCCCCTCCGCAATGGTTGCGATATTCACGTCTAAAACGTGGGCGCAGGTTGCGGCGGCGAGCGCGTTGTATACGTTATGTATCGCCGGCATCTGCAGTTCCACGTCGTAAATATCGTCTGAAACGTTAAGCACAAACGAGCTGCCGTCTATTCTTTCCGCAATATCGACGGCAAAGGTATCGGCCGGATTTTCAAGACCGTAGCTTACGCAGTTTTTCAGCTTTTTAATAAGCTTTGCCCCCAAGGCGTCGTCCGAATTTATAACGGCGCGTTTGCACCTGCCCTCCTCGAACATCTTGCATTTACAAGCCGCATAGGACGCCATGTCATGGAAAAAGTCAAGGTGGTCCTGCGTGCAATTTGTAAAAATACCCACCTCGAAAGTAATCCCGTCGATTTTATTGAAATACAGGGCGTGTGCGGAAACCTCCATAAAAACGTATTCCACTCCGCGCTCACACATATCGGCAAGCACGCTGTGGAGAAATACCGGATCGGGCGTTGTAAGCTCCGGCGCTATAAATATATCTCCGTAGGCTATGCCAAGCGTGCCTATTATGCCCGTTTTACGGTTGTTTTTGTCGAATATACTCTTCAGAAAATAGGTCGTCGTAGTCTTTCCGTTAGTTCCCGTCACGCCGATGATTTTCAATTTTTTATCGGCATAGCCGTAAAAGGCGCGCGCAAGCGGCGCTATAGCCGCCCTGCCCTCCTTTACAATTGCACAGGGCAAGCCCCCTATCTCCCGTTCGGCGACTACTGCGGCGGCGCCGTTTTCTATAGCCTTTTCAACGCGCTCGTGCGAGTCGAATTTCACCCCTCTGTAGCAGATGAACAAGTTGCCTTTCTCCACCGAATCCGCGTCGGTGGTTATACCTGTAATATCAATCTCCGTATCGCCGCAGATTTTTTCACACTGTATATCGCACAAAAGCTGTCTGAATTTCATATTTAATCCTCAATTATACGGTTGTATATTTTTAATCGCTATAATGTCCTCGAAAATCTCTTTGGCTACGGGCGCGGCAACCGCGCTGCCGTAATATGTTCCCACCGGCTCGTCGACGACTATAAGCGCCAGATATTCGGGTTTGTCTGCGGGGAAGAAGCCGACGAAAGACGAAACGTATTTCCCCGAAGCGATATGGCCGTCCTCGTATTTTTGCGCAGTGCCCGTTTTTCCGCCCACTTTATAGCCCTCGATATATGCCTTTTTACCGCTCCCCTCGCTTACGACGCCTTCGAGCATACCCGCGAGTATACGGGAAGCCTCTTCGCTAATCGTATTGCGCAATAAAACCGAGGGGTATTCCTCCACGTTTTTGCCGTCGTGCGAGACTATGCTTTTAAGGAAATGCGGCGTATAATATCTCCCGCCGTTCACGGCTGCGGCTGTTGCGCACGCAAGCTGGAGTCCGCTTACGGCAACCGTCTGTCCGAAACCGATTCTGGCAAGGTCGCAATCCCTGACCAGCGACTCGGGCACCAGCATACCGAGCGCCTCTCCGGAAAAGTCCACTCCCGTTACGTTACCCAATCCGAACGCGCCGAGATAGTCGTAGAAGGTCTCCTTGCCGAGGCTTAGCGCTATGTCCGTAAAACACGGGTTACAGCTGTTGTTAAGCGCCTCGGCCAGAGTCTGGTTGGAATGTTTGCCGTTGGAATGGTCGGACCAGCACTTGATTTTCGTGCCGTCGACCGTTCTCGTGCGGCTTCCGTTAAAAACCTGCGACGGGGAATAAGCTTTTTTGTTGCCCCTCAGATACTCTTCGAGGTTTGCCGCCGCCGTAATGACCTTAAAAGTCGAGCCGGGTTCATAGATGTCGCTTATCAACGGATTCCTCGAGAGTGTGTTGAGGGCATCGGAATCGTCGCGCGGGACGTCGTTCAGATTGTACGACGGACAGTTGGCGAGCGCCAGAATTTCAAAATTATCGGGGTCGATAACTATACATGACGCCCTTTTCGCTCCCGACGAGGCGTATACCGAGCGTATAGCCTCCTCCGCTGCCAGCTGGATGTCCATATCTATGGTCAGCCTTATCGCGTCGCCCGGCGTGGCTTCCCTGTAAACGATACGCGAATCTTCGGTCTGCACGCCTATGATATCGGTTGTATAGGCAATTTCGCCGTTTACTCCCCTCAGAATGTTTTCGTAATACTTTTCTATGCCCGAAAGTCCCGTACCGTCGTCGGCGGTAAAGCCCAAAACCTGACACAGCGCGTCGTCGTACGTATAACTCCGCGTGTTGTCGCGTGCGTAATAGACGCCGTCGATATTATATTCGGCGAGCTTCTCTATCTTCTCTTTCCCGACCTGTCTGGCAACGGTTATTTCCGAAACTTTGCCCGAGTTAAGCTTAGAAAGAATGGCCTCGCCGTCCAGCCCCAAGGTACCCGCAAGCACGGTTGCGCAGTATTCCTTGTTTTCTATGGCGTTAGGACGGACGAACACGCTGTACGTCGCAAGATTGGCGGCAAGAAGCTGTCCGTTTCTGTCATATATTTGACCGCGGGCGGCTATGACGGGTATTTCCCTGTTCCATTGGTCGGTCGCGCGGTAAACGAGGTCGCTTCCCCATACTACCTGTACATAGAAAAAGCGGGCGATTATTACGCAAAAAATAAAGGCTATTATCAGAATTGCCGATAATAACCTCTTTTGTAAAACCGTTACGGAAAAACCTTTATTTTTGATAATTTTAATCTCCGTTATCAGTATTTTATTTTAATGCCCCAAGCCGTTATGGATTATTTCCTCCATAGTTGCGTTGACTCCCGCGAGCGCACCCCTTACGGTCGTGATGCTGTTCTGTACGGTTGCAATGTCGGCGTTGAGCCTTGAAATTACGGCCGAATTGATAATGACCAGCGTTATGAGCGCTACCACTACCGCAACGAACACCGCGACGATTATTTTTTCCTTTTTGCCCAAAGAAAAAAGCCTTTTATCGGTCGTGGAAGAAATCTCGGTCTGTTCCTTTTTGCCGATCGTCTGATACTGTATGGTCGTGGGCGTAGGACGAAGGTCCTCGTTCTCTTCCTCTTCCCCGTAATTTATCGTGTCGGCTTCAAGCTCGGCAACGGGTTCTGCGGGTCTGTTGTTGATTGCGCTGTCCGCACGGAAAATAGCCGCGTCGGCTCTCGCGTTTTCAACGAAATAGGGACGGACGGCAACGGGTTCCGCGGGAGCGGCTTCCCTTTCCGGCTCTCTGTTGGCGGCGAAAACGTCTTCTATTTTATTGTTGGGGTTGATAAGCCTCGCATAAGTGTCCTTTATGCGTGCATTGTGCTCGTCCTCCGCCATATAGTCCATACGGGTGGGAACAACGTATCTCTCGCTGTTCTTTTCGTTTGTCTTTCTTTCTAAAACGGGTGTATCGACTGCCATTGTTTTCTCCTTATCGTTTCACCGTCACGTTAATCTCTCCGCTATTCTCAGCTTAGCGCATTTCGAACGGGTATTCAGCGCCAGCTCCTTAACGGATGCGATTATTGGTTTCTTCGTGATTATTTCTATTTCTTTCTTCTTTCCGCAAACGCATATAGGCAAGCTCTTGTCGCATATGCAATCCAGCTCGAGTTCCTTAAACGCCCTCTTCACTATTCTGTCTTCCAGAGAGTGAAAGGTCAGAATCGCTATTCTTCCGTGCGGCTTAAGCTTCCTTACGAGGCCGACCACACATTCATACAGCCCGTCAAGCTCTCCGTTTGTCGCAATTCTTATTGCCTGAAAGCTCTTCCTTGCCGCGGGGCCGTTCTGCTGAAACTTTTTCGGTATGCTTTTTTCTATTATGTCTACGAACTGTCCGCAGGTCGTCAATCTCTCTTTAGCCCTTTCCTTTACTACGTTGTAGGCTATTTGGGAAGCGAACCGCTCTTCGCCGTATTCTTTAAGTATCGTCGCTATCTCTTTTTCCGAATAGCCGTTTAGTATGTCTTCGGCGGTGAGCGCGCCGCTTTTGTCCATTCTCATATCGAGCGGGGCCGACGGTTTCATATAGGAAAAGCCGCGTTCCTCGTTATCGAGCTGATAACTTGATACCCCGAAGTCAAGCAAAACGCCGTCCACTTCACGTATACCGGCTGCTTCGAATACCTGCCCGTAATTTTTATAGTCGGATTTGAAGATTCTGTATCTGCCCTTGAAAGGCGAAAGCTTTTTGTCTGCCGCCCTTATCGCGTCGTCGTCGAGGTCGGTTGCAATCAACCTTCCGTCCGGCGCGCTTTGCTTTAATATCTCGTATGAGTGTCCGCCGCCGCCGACCGTTCCGTCGTAATAAATTCCGCCGTCCTTTACTTTCAAACCCTCGATGCATTCGTTTAGCATCACGGGCAGATGGGAAAACTCTGTCATTTCGATTAAATATCGAGAAGAGAGATGAGGTTGTCGTAATTCTCATCCTCGCCGCTGAAGTACTCGTCATAGGTCTTCTTCGACCAGATTTCCACTCTGGTTACTGCGCCGCAGACAACGAGGTCCTTGTCGTCCTTTCCTATGCCCGCATAAGCGCGAAGCTCGGGGCTGAGCACTACCCTGCCCTGCGTGTCTTCCACCGCAAGCACGAAAGACTTTGCGAAGGTTCTGAGGCTCTTCTGTCTTTCGAGGTCGGAAAGCTTGATTTCCTTCAGCTTCTCGAATTGTTCGTCCACCGCCTCTTTCGAAAAAACGTATATGCAACGATTGGCGCCCTTGGCAAAATAGTATTCTTCGCCCAACTCTTTCCTGAGTTTGGCGGGAACACGCATTCTGTTTTTCGCGTCTAATTGGTGATTGTATTCACCGGTAAACATTGCCATAAATTTTTTGCCCTTAAGCGGTTAGTGATTAAATCTTAACACGCTTTTTGGCCACTGTCAACCACTTTTTCAAAATTTTTTTAACTTTTTTTGAATTTTTCGTTAAATAGTCACATTTTTTGTTATAAAAAATCACAAATTTTCAGCGCCAAAACCACAAAATATTGTGTTATTTTTGTCAATATTACCACCTAAAAACACAATTTTTCGCCCTTTCGAAAAAAAGTGGTCAAATTTCCCTAAAAATGCACGACCGTGGTCACTCATCCCTACAATTTTCGCAAAATGGTCGGCAGTTCCCGAAATCCCGTCGTAAACAGGGCAATTATATTTTGCCTCTATCTGTCTTTTTACGTAAACGTAATGCGTGCACCCGAGAACGACGCTGTCGGCGCTTTCTTCCGGCAAGAGCCACGACGGCAAACTTTCGGGAAGATTGAAAACGTTTTCCTCCACGAAAGCGGCCAGCGTTTTGCACTCGTGTACGCGTATATCTATATTCGGAAAATGCGACGATAAATTTCGGAACGCATTGCTCTTTACGGTGGACGAGGTCGCAAGCACGAGACAGCGCCCTCCCGTTTCGGCCGCCTGCTTGATTGCGGGCTGAATACCTATGACGGGGAATCCGTACCTCTTCCTCAATTCGCCAATGCATTGCGCCGTAACCGTATTGCAGGCTATTACGAGCGCGGCAGGCCTCAGCCGTTCGATTCCGTCGAGGGCGTTCAATACCAACGAATAAATCTCGTCGGCACTTCTGTTGCCGTACGGCACGTTATAATTATCGGACACGTAATAGTATTTCAACCACGGCGCTCTCTTTACGCATTGATACATAAGATTAAGCCCGCCTATTCCGCTGTCGAAAAACACGGCGCAGCGCTCGGCGCATCCCGAAATGCTCTCCATATTCCTATATATATTCTTGAGTACCGAAATTTATTAAAAATATAAAAAAATGATTAAAAACAGTTTACAAGCGCTCATTTTTATGATAAAATGACCCAAGAAATGAAAAGAAAATAATAAGGAGATATAAAAGTGCCTAACATTAAATCGGCAAAAAAGCGTACGCTGGTCACCGAAAAGAAGACCGCCCAAAACAAAATTATCAAGACTCAGGTAAAGAACACCGTTAAGAAGTTCCTTACTCTCGTTCAGAACGGCGACAAGGAAGCCGCAACGGCTTTCTTCCCCGAAGTTTGCTCCACCATCGACGGTGCTGTAAGCAAGGGCGTTTTAAAGAAGAACACCGCCGCGAACAAGAAATCCGGCCTTGCCAAAAAGCTCAACGCGTTAGCATAAACCCGAAAATCG
>CAZELQ010000003.1:0-2414 GCA_964513195.1 uncultured Clostridia bacterium
TACCAGACCAACCACATTCATATGCAGGACGAGGTTTACGTCCGCCGTATCGTTACCATAAACGACGAAAAGTCGCCTTTCAACGGTCAGACGGTGCAGGGGCGCGTAAAGACCACGGTCGGCAGAATTATATTCAACCACGAAATGCCGCAGGATTTGGGCTTCGTAAAACGCGAACAGCCCGAGGATTACCTCAAGTACGAGATTTCCTACGAATTCCTCGGCAGCGCGGTTGCGGTAGGCAAGAAGCAGCTCGGCAAGATTGTCGAAAGGTGCTTCAAGACGGGCGGCGCTCCCAGAGCGGCCGACGTCCTCGACAAGATTAAGACTCTCGGCTACAAGTATTCGACGGTCGGCGCAATCACCACCTCGGTATTCGATATGCACATTCCCGAAGCCAAAAAGGCAATCGTGGAAGAAACCGAGAAAAAGGTGCTCGCAATCGAGAAGAAGTTCCAGCGCGGTCTTCTCCGCGAAGAGGAGAGATACAACGCGGTTATCAACGCTTGGGATTCGGCTACCGACGCCGTAACCGACGCGCTTAAAAAGTCGCTCGATAAGTTCAATCCCATATGGATGATGGCAAACTCGGGCGCCCGCGGCTCAATCGACCAGATGAAACAGCTTTCCGGCATGCGCGGACTGATGGTTAACCCTCAGGGTAAAAAGATAGAGGTTCCCGTCAAGTCGTGCTTCAGGCAGGGTTTGTCGGTTCTGGAATACTTCATTTCCTCGCACGGCGGCCGTAAAGGTTTGGCCGACACGGCGTTAAAGACGGCCGACTCCGGTTATCTTACGAGAAGGCTCGTGGACGTCGCGCAGGACGTAATCGTCAGGGAAGAGGACTGTATGGCGGGCTCCAAAAAGCCCCGCGGCATGATAGTCAAGGCGATAATCGGCCCCAACGGCGAGGTCATCGAGGGCTTGGAGGACAGAATTCAGGGGCGCTTCGTCTCCGAAGACGTGGTTGACGCCGACGGAAACGTTATCGTTGCAATGAACCAATTCGTAACCGACGAGCTTGCTAAAAAGATTGTTGCGGCGGGCATAGAGCAGGTCTCCATACGTTCGGTATTTACCTGCAATTCCCGTTACGGCGTGTGCGCAAAGTGCTACGGCAAGAATATGGCGACCAATACGCCCGTTATGCCCGGCGAGGCCGTCGGCGTAATAGCGGCGCAGTCCATCGGCGAGCCCGGCACGCAGCTTACGATGCGTACCTTCCATACGGGCGGTATCGCGGCTACGGGCGATATTACACAGGGTCTTCCCAGAGTCGAGGAGCTTTTCGAGGCACGCAAACCCAAGGGTTGCGCAACCCTTTGCGAGGTATCGGGTACGGTAAGGATTGACGACCCCGACAACCAGAAACACGTATATATCAAGGACCCGGTAACGGGCGAAGTCAAGAAAGAGTATATTCTTCCTTTCAACGCGGAGCTCAAGGTAAAGGACGGCGACGTGGTCGCTCCCGGCACCGTATTGAATACCGGTTCGGTATACCCTCAGGACATCTTAAGGGTACAGGGCGTCAAGGGCGTTCAGGACTATATCTTGGAACAGATTCAGTCCGTTTACCGCAGCCAGGGCGTTGATATCAACGATAAGCACGTTGAAATTATCGTACGTCAGATGCTCAAAAAGGTCAGAATCGAGAACTCCGGCTCCACAGACTTGCTGCCCGGCGAAACGGTCGATATGTTCACCGTCGAGGAGGAGAACACCAAGGCGATTGCAAGCGGCGGCGCGCCCGCACTTCAGAAGCGCGTGCTGCTCGGCATAACCAAGGCGGCGCTCTCCACCGAAAGCTTCCTGTCCGCGGCGTCCTTCCAGGAAACCGCAAGAGTGCTCACCGACGCGGCTATCAAGAACAAGGTTGACCCGCTTATCGGCCTCAAGGAAAACGTTATTATCGGTAAGCTCATTCCCGCAGGTACGGGCGTAAAGGAATACAAGAATATGTCGCCCGTAATAAATCCCGCGTACCAAAGGGATGAGAATTAAAAGTGTATGAACTTCGAGGACGTAAGGCTCATCGACCTTCTCGGAAAGGTGGAAAAACGTGCCCGCGGCATAACGGAGAGTAAAAAGCTTTCCGAAATCAAGCCGCTGGGCGCGGAGATACAGGCCGTTTACGACTTTTTCGTAACTGCGCAGAGCGCCTACGAAAAGCAGCAGCCTATGCTCAAAAATTTGTTTTCTTCCTTTAATTACGCCGCGGTCATCGTCAACGACGCTATGAAAAGAAAGACGTTGGACGGCGAGGCGAACGAGCTTCTCGGGGAGTGTCTCCAAATAATTATCGCCTGTTGTTCGAACATAAAGAACTCGCTTTAAAGCGTATTGCCCGCCACATATGTGGCGGGCAATTACGTTTTTAAGGCGTGCGGAGGGGTATAACGGTCATCCCGGGC
>CAZELQ010000003.1:2514-17311 GCA_964513195.1 uncultured Clostridia bacterium
GTACCATATTCTACATTCTTAATTCTTAATTATTTAACTCGTCCTCCGCGGCGGAAACGGGTGCCTCGGTTTCTTCTTCGGTCGTCGCAGTATTTTCTGCGGCGGTCTTTTTATTCAGGAAGCGGGTGAGGAAGAAAGTGCAGGCCGCGCCTATAATAAAGGTTCCTACGCCGAGGCCTATCTGCAAACCGTCCAGCGTTGCGGTCATTTCCTCGCTGTGGAAGAAGGTTATGATTACGGCGGGAATGGAGCCGATTACAAACCCGAAAATCGCCCAGAACGTGCCCCGCCTGAATTTTCTCAGCAGTAATTGCATAAGCTTGGCAATCGTAAAGAATCCGACTACGAGTCCTGCGGCAAAGCAGACCAGCACCGCCAACGCGTGCCCGAAGTCGGTACGAAGCGCGGAAATGGTGGCAAGCAACGGCGCATAATAGCCGAAGATGAGCATAAGCATAGACCCCGAAATTCCGGGTACGACCAGCGCGCAGCTCGCCAGGGCGCCCATTAAGACGAGCAGGAAATAGCCGCCCGCGTTCATATCGGCGCCGAGGTTGACGTCGCTCATGTTGGGTATGAAGCATATGCCTACGACGGCGGCGAGGGGAATTACGGCGGCCGCGATATCGCTCCCCGGGTTAAAGCCGTTCTTTTTAGCTGCGCCGAAAAGGTCGTAGCAGCTTCCCACCATGAACCCCGCAAACAGCATAATAGTGGGGAACGGCGCGTATTCCAAAGCGTATTTGAGCGGGTAATATAGCGCGGCGAACGCCAAAACGGCACCCAAAACTATGGGCAGAAGAAACAGGACGCTCTTTCTGAACTCCTTGAAGAGATTGCCTATGCTGTCGATTATTTTGTCGTACACGCCGAACATGACCGCAAGCGTTCCGCCCGAAACGCCGGGGATTATCATCGCAAGCCCTATGCCCGCGCCCTTAGCCAGATTTATAAAAAATTCTTTTACTTTCAAGTTTTACCTCTGCGCTTCGATATATATTATTTTTCCGTTTCGCAGAATATTATACTATCCGTCAGACTTTCAAGTCAAGAAAAAGCCGCGCAGATAGCGGTTTATATTATTACCCGCAGTATTCGGTAAAGGTTATTTGACAAATTACGGTTTATATAGTAGAATAACCGTAAGGGTAACCGCATACGGAGGTAAATCTTGAAAAACGAAAGTGCATTAAATCGCGTGCTTGTGGCAGACGACTCGGAAACCAACCGTGCGATAATCAAGGAAATTTTAAGTACCGATTTCGAGGTGGTTGAGGCGTCCGACGGCAAGGAGGCAATCGACGTTCTCCGTCGGCCGGACAGCAATATCTCCCTCGTGCTTTTAGACATACTTATGCCCAACGTGGACGGCTTCGGCGTGCTCGAAGCTATGAAAAAGTACGGCTGGCTGGACTACATTCCCGTCATAGTTATTTCCACCGAATCGACGGCGCAATTCGTCGACAAGGCGTACGAGATGGGCACGACCGACTTTATCGCCAAGCCCTATAATCCCGGCATAGTAAGGCACCGCGTCTTAAACAACATAAAGCTTTTCAACCGTCACCAATTCCTTCTGGAGGTAGTGGCGGATCAGGTATACGAACAGCACCGCTACGCCGATATGATGATAAATATTTTAAGCTCCGTAATGGAGATTAAAAACGGCGAAAGCGGCCTGCATATACTGCATATAAACGCGATAACGCGCATACTTGCGCAAAATCTTTTGCTGATTACCGACAAGTACACTTACACGCAGAGCGACGTACAGCTTATAGCCGTCGCCTCCTCGCTGCACGACATAGGCAAAATGGCCGTGCCGGACGAGATCATAAACAAGCCCGGCAAGCTTACTCCCGAGGAGTTCGCCGTAATGAAGACCCACTCCGCCGAGGGCGCAAAGCTTATCGCGGGGCTTGTGGAGTATAAGGACGAGCGGTTGATAAAATACGCCTACGATATCTGCCTTTATCACCACGAGCGCTACGACGGGCGCGGCTACCCCTGCGGGCTGAAAGGCGAAGAGATACCCATTTGGGCGCAGATAGTTTCTGTCGCCGACGTGTTCGACGCGCTGATAAGCGAGCGCGTATACAAGGCGGCGTATACCCCCGAAAAGGCGCTCGAAATGATAACGGGCGGCGAATGTGGGGAATTCAACCCGCTGATAATAGAGTGCCTGTTAAAGAGCACCAAACAGATACTCGCCACCTTAAACAGAGTTTCTTCCTTGGAAACGTGGGAAGAAAAGAGTAAGGCGGTCGTCGACGACGTGGTCAACCTGCACGCCGAGGGCTTCGCCTCCAAGACGATGAAAAAATACAACGTGGAGATGGTCAAGCACAAGTTTTTGACGTCGCTCTCCGACGGCATCGTCTTCGAATGTTCGATAAGCAGCGGCGAGCTGATAATAAACGCCAACCCCCGCTTCGGAATCGGGGAGGACGTTGTGTTCGACCCCACCGACAGGGAAAAGGCGAGCAAGTATTTCTATATGCCCGCATACGAGAGGGCGTGCGAACTTATCCGTACGGCCACGCCCGCCGACCCCAAGCTGTTTTTCGAAACGGAGAGAGATACGGGCGACGGGATAACGTGCTATTCGGTGAATATGTTGTGCATATATTCCGAGGACGGCAAGTTGGAGCAGGTCGCCGGAAAAATAAACGTTGGTGTGAGGGAAAAATAAATGACGGTACGGGAATTTTACGAGTTGGCGGGCGGCGGTTTCGAAGAGATGCAGTCTACTTTCGGGTCGGACGACGTAATAAAGAAATTTCTTGCAATATTCGCGCGTGATACCAATTTCGAAAAATTGAAGAACGCGCTTGCGGCAGGCGATACGGACGAGGCGTTTATGGCGGCACACACCTTGAAGGGGGTCGTGCTCAACCTGAATTTGAAGGGCTTAAAGCCGCTCGTGGTCGACGTCACGGAAGACCTCCGCGCAAAGAACTTGGA
Source organism: uncultured Clostridia bacterium (assembly GCA_964513195.1). GTDB lineage: Bacteria > Bacillota > Clostridia > Christensenellales > Borkfalkiaceae > Coproplasma. Next base: position 5,479 of record CAZELQ010000003.1, read on the forward strand.
AGCGGCGAGGGCGCAGTTCCCGTCGCTTGAAAAGGCGTTCGGCCGCGTTAAAGTAGCGTTGGACGAACTCCTCAAATCGGATTAAAAGGCGCCGCAGACGGCGTTTAAGTAAGATAAACCGTGGGGGCGGCGGCCGAAAGGCCGCCGCCCCCACGGTTTGGTGTCGGTAACAGGACTTGAACCTGCACGGTTTTCCACAGGATTCTAAGTCCTGCGCGTCTGCCAATTCCGCCATACCGACAGAAAAGAAGCGATTGAGTTGTGCGATAGTCGGGCGCATTAAACCGAGGAGCGCAGGACTTATAAAAACAGGGTTCCCGCGAAAGATTGCGAAGCAAGATTTAGTGGGAAGAGGAGCGGCAACGGAGGGAGGTTTGCGGCCGAGCTTGCGCGGACGCATAAAACCGAAGTTTGCCGCGACGAGCGCGTCTGCCAATTCCGCCATACCGACAAAAAGAAGCGGTTAAGTTGTGCGATAGTCGGGCGCCCAACTGATATTTTAATGTATCGCCGCAAAAAAGTCAATGCAAAAGGCTTTTAAAATATACCGATAAATGGTAATATATAAATATGATACATTCGATGAGCGGCGGCATATTAAGCGAATACGACACCCTGACCTACGTCTTCGTGCGGCTGACCGACGGCGGGGAGGCGGGCGTGAAGCGCTGGTATATTTGCCCCTTTATAAAAATAAGCGCCGGCGACAGAGTGGAGGCGCCCTCGCTTTCGGTTACCGCGACGGGCGAAGTGCTGAGAGTGGAGAGAGTTACCGCGCAGACCGCGCCTTTCCCCGTTAAGCACACTAAGGAAATCGTGCGCGTCATTTCGCCCGACAAATCGTCATAATACGTCAAAACCCGTCAATTTACTTGACTTGAACGGTGCCTTGAGTGTATACTTTTCTTACGCTCTCCGCGAGGGATAATAAATGAAGCTGAAACGTTTTAACGATTTATTGATGAACGCGAAAATTTCGGTCGTTTTAAGTCGTTTTTTCAACTCAATATATTTTCCCGTTCTGACTGCGGCCGTAGTATTGACGTTTTATTATCTCGGCCTCGATATTCTTACGATATGGTACGTATGTATCTGTTGCACGCTTATTTTTTTAACCTGTAAAGACGTAACCCCCGTTCTGTGCGTGTTCCTGTTTATGGGTATAATGATTTCGCAGAAGAACACGCCGTCACCCAACGGTGCGTCGTCCGACTTCTTCGAGAGGACGGAAAACCTCGTCCAAATAGGCTTGGGCATAAGCCTTGCGATATGTACGGCGGTTTACAGGGTGGTTGTAAGCGCGCTGTCCGGAAAGCTCAGACTTTCGCCCGTGTTTTGGAGCTTGGTCGTCCTTTCGGTCGCCTTGTTGTTAAACGGAGTACTGAGCGACGGTTACAAGCCCGAAAATTTATTATACGGCGCCGTGCTGGCAGGGCTTTTTCTCGGCATATATACCGTCGCGGTCGGCAATATAACGGTTGACGGACAAACCTTTAAAAAGGTAGCTTTTTATCTGATCGTGCATTTTCTCGTGCTCGCGGCGGAGATTATAGTGCTCTACGCCAAGACCGAAAATCTTATTTCGGACGACAGGGTAAACAGGGAGCTTTTGTTCTTCGGCTGGGGTACGTATAACAATTTCGGTATGATGGTCTGCACTACGCTTCCCGCTTGGTTTTATCTTGCCGGCAGCGTAAAATGCGGATTTTTGTATATATTCGGCGGCGCGGCCAATTTGATAATCGCGTTTATGAGTATGTCCCGACAGGCAATGCTCGTGTCGCTTTTCCTCTTTATCGTATGTTGCATATGGCTAATCGTCCGCAGCAAGGGCGAACGGCGCGCGGCCGCCGTGGCGGTCATTGCGTTTATAGTCGTCGTTGCGGTCATACTATATAAGGGGTATTACGAGGACCTCAAAAAGTTTTTGGAGCCGCTCTTCGAAAATCTCAAAACGGGAAGCGGCAGGCTGGCGCTCTGGAAGGAGGGCGTAAAGAACTTCCTGTCCAATCCTCTCTTCGGTATAGGCTTTTACGGCGGCGATATCTCCGCATGGGATTACGGCGCGGCGGGTATGGAATTCATTCCCAGAATGTACCACGACACGTTCGTGCAGCTTGCGGCCTCGTGCGGGCTGGTAGGTTTGCTTGCCTATATAGCCCATAGAACGCAGACGGTCATTTCCTTTTTCAACAATCCCTCGCACGAGCGCCTGTTTCTCGTATTGGCGGCGTGCGGAATACTTCTCACCAGCTTATTGGACAATCACATATTCTATCTGTTCCCCACGCTGGTGTATTCTACGTTATTGTCTTTGCTTACGCTCACTGAAAAGAGAGAAAAGCGGAAAATATAAATTTTATGTTCTATCGGAGGAAACAATGGAAGAAGAACAAGGTTTGACAATAGGCGAAATTTTCAAGATCATATTCAAGAGAGTGTGGTGGGTGATAGGCGTCACTGCCGCAGCTTTGATTGTTGCCGTATTGTTAATACAGCTAATCTATAATAAGGGAAAGGTCGAATACAGCGTCAGCTACGAATTGGTTTACCCCGGCAGCGAGTCGAACCTTTACCCCGACGGCACCGAATTTGCGCTGTCCGATATCGTTTCTTTCGCAACGTTGGAGAGTATACAGGCCTCCGACGAGGAAAAATTCGGGAGTATAGATATCAAGTCTATGGCGGCCGAAGACGATATTTCCATTACGAAGGTCACCGACGACGCGAGCGGCGGCACGTATTTTAAAATCGACGTGCTCGCGAAGTATTTCAAAAGCAACGAGCAGGCGGCGGATTTCCTCCGCGCACTTGCGGAAAATCCCGTCGTGAAGATAAACGCGATGGTCGGCGACGCCGAATATCAATTCAATCTTACGGCGTATGACTTGGCGAAGACGTACGAAGATAAAATCGCCTATCTCTCCGCGCAGAAGACGTATATTTTAAATATGTACGACGAGCTTATCGGCAAAAATTCCGAGTATCTTTATTACGAGGTGAACGGCAGTTCGCTCAGCAACTATCGCCTCGGAGCCGAAGCGGCGTATACCGATCAGGACTATCAGGCAATCGTCAACGACCTGAAAGTCAACCAATACGTCTACGACGGAGAATATGAGTCTGTTAGTTTGAATAGCCGTAAAGCCGCACTGGAAAAGCAGAAAGATGAAAACAATACTAAGATAAAGAATTTGGAGGACGAGAGAGCAAAACTGTTAAGCAGCGGCGATACGACGTCCTCAATCAACACCGTGGAGAGCTTTAACACCGAGATTATCAAGCTGGTCAACGCCAACAGCGATATCGACGTCGAGCTTGACGACATAGAAAAGGCGCTTGCCGATATAGGGTCGGACTCATCGGAGCACGCCGCATTTGACGAAAAGCTGGCCGCAATAAGGGCAAACCTTGCCGCCGAGGCCGAAACCTTAAAGACGGTAAGAAGCGCTTTCTATTCGGAGAAGTCGCGGACGGATTATAAAGGCAATAAGATAACCGCCGACGGCGGAATGAACATAATTCTTGCGGCGCTCATCGGCGCGGTTATCGGCTTCTTAGTGGTGGCGATAGTCATCTATATAATCGACGCGCCCAAGTACAAGCGCGAAAAATACGCGCTTCGTGCGGCGGAGGCAGGCGATAAGCCCGAAGACGGTAAAGCAGAGAGCGGCGTGCAGCCCGCTCCTGCGGCGGAAGCTGCCGCCGAGCCCGAAAATAAGGACTGAAAAAAAATACAATCGCAAACGGGCGTCTGCCGTAAGGCAGGCGCTTTTCATATGAAAACACTTGCAAAGCGCGCCGTTATATATTAAAATGTATAAGAACGCTATGATGAAGAAACCGGTTACGCCCAAAAACTTAATGCTGATTGTCTTCGTGGCGGCGGAGGCCGTAATTTACGTTTTGTTCAACGTGCTGTTCGCGATTCTTCCGCGCGACCCGATCTATCTCAAATACAGCGGCGTGTTGCTCTGTCTTGCGGCGTCGGGTGCGCTGCTGTACTTCTTAAAGCTCGGCAAGGACGCGGTGACCGTATTCTGCGCGCTGGTCTTTACGGCCGTTTCCGATTTGTTCATACTCGTGCTGGACGACTATTACGAGGTCGGGCTGGTGACTTTTATAATCACCCAATCTCTCTATCTTTTCAGGCTGTACTGCGGCAGGCTGCAACGAATATGGATTACGCTCGCCGTGCGCGCCGTGCTCGCGGCGGCTGTCTTGGGTTTGGTAGGCGGCCTTGCGGGGCTTAGTCTTTTGGTCGCGGAAGTGGGGCTGTATATCGTCATGCTCACGGTAAACTGCGTTGAGGCTTTCCTCCTTATAAGGCGCGGAAGGTATAACGTTTTATTCGCCGTCGGACTCTTGTTGTTCCTCTGCTGCGACGTATGCGTGGGGTTGCACAACGCGGGCAACGTACTCGGTCTGAACTTGCCCGCCTGGCTGTGCGTGTTTGCTTCCTGGGCGATATGGATTTTTTATATGCCGTCGCAGGTGCTTATTACGTTATCGGTCAACGCGGACGGCGTTTCGGGCAAAAAGCGCGGAGAGGTAAAGGAGGCGGACGGTGACGGACAGACGCAGAAAAATTCTTAACGGCGTGCTTACGGGCGTATACGTCGCCGCGCTGACAATCTTTATAATAACCTTTTCGATAGGCCTGCCGATATATTGCAGATTTTTTTATTATATTCAGATTAAGACTCTCGATTTGCCCGCGCGGGCGGCCGAGTGGGGAATAGACGCAACCGCGGCGCAGATACGCGAGGCGTACGACGGCATATTGGATTTCTGTACCCTGCCGGGCAGACAGTTTCAATCGGGCGTTTTCGCAATGTCGGAGGAGGGAATAGCCCACTTTGCCGACTGTAAAGTGCTTTTCAATCTCAATCTCGGCGGAATAATAGGAGGCGGCGCGGTATCGCTCCTTCTTCTCCTTTTAAACAGGTTTAACGTTATAACCCTTCTCCGTCCGTTCGGACACAGACCGCAGCTTATTTCGGCAATTATTGCCATTGCCCTCCCCCTGATAATCGGACTTCTGGCTGTAATAGTCGGCTTCGACAGGGCGTTCGCGGCGTTCCACGCGGTGTTCTTCCCCGGCAAGACGAATTGGACTTTCGACCCGCACTATGACCAGATTATCACGGTTATGCCGGAGGAATTTTTCTTGAACTGCGCTATAATTATCGCCGTCGGGCTCGTAGCCTTTTCGCTCGCGCTTATCGCGGCGGACGTGATTTTATACGGGCGCGAAAAAAAGAGGAACGAAAATAAAGACGATGAGGGTTGATTTAACCCGATAATTATGGTATAATAAAACTCACTAAAATTACGAGGTTTAATATGAAAGAGCAGAGTGTGGTAACCGATTTAAGAAGACAGGTATTTGCCGAGGTCGCCAAGGTGGCCTACGAGTCGGAAAACGTGTCGGGCGACATAGAGGCTATACCCTACAAGATAACCCCCGACGAAGTGCCCAAGTACAGGGAAAGCGTATACAGGGAAAGGCAGATAGCCGCAGAGCGCGTACGCCTTGCTATGGGGCTTTCGCTGCGCCCCGCAAACAAGCCCGTACATATCACCGCGGGTATCGACGGCAGCAATATTTCCGACAAGTACTACGAGCCGCCCCTTATGCAGGTTATACCCTCGGCGTGCGACAAGTGCCCCGACAACGAATACGAGGTAACCAATATGTGCCGCAACTGCGTGGCCCATTCCTGCATTAAAAGCTGCCCCAAGGGCGCGATTTCCATTGTCAACGGCAAGTCGTTTATCGACCAAAGCAAGTGCATAAAGTGCGGCAGGTGCAAGGCCGCCTGCCCCTACGACGCCATAAGCCACAAGGTACGCCCCTGCGCCTCGGCGTGCGGTATCAAGGCCATATCTTCGGACGAATACGGCCGTGCGCACATAGATAACGATAAATGCGTGGCCTGCGGACAGTGTATGTCCGCCTGCCCGTTCGGCGCCATTGCCGACAAGTCGCAGATTTTCCAGCTCATTCAGGCGATAAAGAAGGGCGACAAAATCATTGCCGCCGTCGCGCCCGCTATTGCCGGACAGTTCGGAGCAAAAACGACGCTCGCACAGATAAAGACGGGCCTTTTGAAGCTCGGCTTTGCCGACCTTTACGAGGTAGCGGAGGGTGCCGACCTCGGCTGTATCGCAGAAGCGCACCACTATGCCGGGCAGGTCGCAACGGGCAAGCTTCCCTTCCTTTTAACCAGCTGTTGCCCCGCTTGGGCTGTGCTTGCAAAGACACAATTCCCCGACTTCGTGGAGGAGGTCTCGCAGGAGCTTACCCCCATGGTCGCCACCGCGCGAAAGATTAAGGAAATTTACCCCGACCCCTCGGTCAGGGTGGTATTTATCGGCCCGTGCGCCGCGAAGAAGTTAGAGGCTTCCCGCACGACGATACGCTCCTTTGTCGACTTTGTGTTGACGTTCGAGGAGCTTGCGGGTATGTTCGCGGCAAAGGGAATAGTCTGCGAACAGCTTGAAGAAACGCCCCTCCGCGTAACCCATACGACGGGCGCGGGCAGGGGTTACGCCGTTGCAGGCGGCGTCGCCGCGGCGATCGAGCGCACGGTAAAGGAATACTACCCCGACATTGACGTGAAAATCGTTCACGCAGAGGGACTTGCGGACTGCAAGAAAATACTTTTGCTTGCCAAAGCGGGCAAGCTTCAAGGCTGTCTTATAGAGGGAATGGGCTGCCCCGGCGGCTGCGTTGCCGGCGTCGGCACGGTTATTCCCCCCGAAAAAGCCAAGGTGCTGGTGGAGAAGTTCTCTTCCGGCAGCGAAAACCAGATACCCGAAAAAGAGTGGTTGGAGCTGGCAGAACGCCTGACCAATATGAAATAATATGAAATTTACAGAATTGACCGTACACACGACTTCGGAGGGGAGCGAGCTTATCGCCGACATTATGTGGCGGTATACCTCCTACGGTGTGGCTATTTCGGACGTAAAGGACGTCATCGCCCTCCAACGCGACAAGTCCGCCTATTGGGACTATATGGACGAGGGACTCACGCGCTCCGGTTCGGACGACGTGCTCGTCAAGGCGTTCATAGCGCTTTCCGACGCGGAGGCTACCCTGCCGAAAATCAGGCGCGATATTGCCGAAATGCAGGAAAATTGCGGCGGCGCGCTGCCTTTGGGGAGCTTGGAGACCGTAAGCCGCGAGATTGAGGGCGACGACTGGATCGAGATATGGCGCAACCACTTCCGTCCCATACATTTGGGGGCGATTGTCGTTGTGCCCGAATGGATTGAATATAATAAGGCCGACGGCGAACACGTCGTCAAGCTGGACAACAATATGGCGTTCGGCACGGGCGAGCACGAAACCACTTCTATGTGCGTGGAGCTTTTGCAGGAGTATATCACGCCCGAAAGCGTGTGCATAGACGTGGGCTGCGGAAGCGGTATTTTGGGTATTTCCGCAGTCAAGCTGGGCGCGAAATTCGCCTACCTTACCGACATCGACGCGGTGGCGGTGGAGAGCGCCAAGCACAACGCCGAATTAAACGGCGTGTCGGATAAGGTGACGATAGCCCGCTCCAATCTGTTGGACGACAGCTCCGTAAAGGGCGACATTATGCTCGCTAACATAACGGCTGACGTTCTTGAAAGGCTTGCACCCTCCATTCCGAAAAATCTCAAAGCGGGAGGCACGCTCATTTTAAGCGGCATAATAGACGAAAAGCTCGACAGGGTGATTGAGGTGTATTCGGCGCAGCGTCTTACCCTCGTGAAGAAAGTAAAGAAGGGGGAGTGGAACGCGCTTGCGTTCGTCGCCGATGAGTGCGCCTAAACGATTTTTTATTGAAGGCATAAACTACCCCGCGGAGAGCGAGGCCGTAATATGCGGCGAGGAGTTCGTCCACGCAAAGACGGTGCTGCGTTTGTCGGAGGGCGCCGAAATAACCCTATTGGACAACGTCGGGAACGAGTACCAAGCCATAGTTACTTCCGTGGGAAAAACGCGTTTGTCGGCACATATTACGGGGGTAAACAGAGGCGAAAGGGAGCCTGCAACGCCGATTTATCTGCTCGTCGGCGCGCTTAAGGGCGACAAGACGGAGCTTGTCGTGCAGAAGGCGACCGAGTTGGGCGCGTCAGGAATCGGCGTATTTAATTCACGCTATTGCTCGGCCTACGTGAACGGCAACAAGCTGGAAAGGCTGAACAAGGTCGCCAGAGAGGCGGCAAAGCAGTGTTACCGCTCGGTTGCGCCCGCGGTCGTCTACTTTGACGATTTCGAAAGCGCGCTGGCTTCGGCAAAGGATTTCGCCAACAAGCTGTTTTTCTGTGAATTTGCAAAGAGCTCGGAGGCCGATATCGGCTCGATAGTCGGGTCTACGGCGCTCGTCGTGGGCAGCGAGGGCGGCTTCTGCGGGGAAGAGTTCGGCTTAGCGAGGGAGAAGTACGGCTTCAAGGGCATAACCTTGGGCAAGCGTATTCTCCGCGCCGAGACTGCGGCGATATCGGCGTGCGCCGTGACGGCGTTCGCGCTGGGAGAGCTGAAATGAAGGCCGTCGTATTTACCCTCGGATGTAAGGTGAACGAGGTGGAGAGCGCCTCCATGATGGCCGAACTCGAAGAACGCGGCTGGGAGGTCTCCGACAAGCTTTGCCCCGCAGATATATACGTTTTAAACACCTGCGCGGTCACCGCGGAGGCGGAGAGGAAGAGCAGGCAACTCATCTCCCGCGCGCTTAAATTCAACCCCTCGGCCGCCGTGTTCGTGTGCGGCTGTGCAAGCGAAAAGGACGGCGCGTCTTTTGTCCGCGGCAACGTTAAATTTATCGGCGGCGCGAGGAATAAGGAGAGCGTAATAAACGCCGTATGCGACAGCTTCGGCGGCGCTTATTGCGGCGGCCTCGGCTTTCCCAAACGGGTGCGCACCCGCGCCTTTATCAAGGTTGAGGACGGCTGTAACAATTTCTGTTCTTATTGCGTCATACCGTACCTGCGCGGCAGGGTCACCTCCCGCCCGTCGGCGGAAGTGGCGGAGGAGGTCAGGCGTTGCGGCGCGCCCGAGATAGTGATAACGGGCATAAATCTCTCGGCCTACGACGACGGCGACGGACTCACGGGGCTTATTAAGGCGCTTTCCTTCACCGATAAGAGAGTGCGGCTGGGCTCGCTGGAATGTAACGTGATAGACGGCGGGCTGCTCTCGGCGCTCTCGGAGCTTTCCGACTTCGCGCCGCAGTTTCACCTGTCGTTACAGAGCGGAAGCGACCGTGTTTTGAAGGCGATGAACCGCCGCTATACGAGGGCGGAATTTTTAAAAAAGTGCGGCCTGATTTACGAATATTTTCCCGACGCCGCCGTGACGACCGATATAATCGCGGGCTTTTGCGGCGAGAGCGAGGAGGATTTTAAAGAGAGCCTTTCGATTATAGAGGAGGCGCGTCTTGCGCGTGTGCACGCCTTTGCCTTTTCGCCCAGGGAGGGAACGAGGGCGTTTTCGATGCCCGACCTGCCTACGGCGGTCAAAAAGGAGCGTTTAAGCCGCCTTATCGCGGCGGGAAAGGCCGCCGAGCGGAACTACGTAAATTGCAGATTGGGGCGGGAATATGCCGTAATCAGCGAGGATTTCGACGGCGAATATACCTGCGGTTATACCCAAAGCTATATCAAGGTCTATATAAAAGGCAAAACAGTCGGCCGGATTAACGTCAGGCTTGTTTCGGCTTTCCGCGACGGCGCCTTGGCCGAGACCGTATAACGGGCGGCCGTTAAAAAACAAGGTTACAAATTATGGCGAACTTGCAGAGTACACCCGTCGGGGTGAGGGGTAAAATTTCATATTATTTCCGCCAGACTTTCAGGAGGCACACGGGCGAGGAGTACTCTGAACTTCTTACGCGCGGCTTCCGCGGCGAAAAAGGGGTGAACAAGGTTTACCCGTGGGCGTACATAAGGGTTTTTACCCTCTTGTTTATTTTGTACGCCGTTTTCATACTGATAGTCCGCTTTACCTCCAACGAGCTGTTCACGCCGACTATAAACGCGGCGGCGTCCATAATGTTCAGCTTCAGCTTTTTGGTGTTTTTGTATGAGCTCTACCCCAACCGCGATCTCAGCATAATGGCCGTCGTTTTGGCGCTGTTGATAGGCGGCGCCGGCGCGAACGTAATTACGCAGATTCTTTACAGTCTGTTTGCGGCGCAGAATAAGTGGATGCAGGCCGTATACGCGGGTTTTTTCGAGGAAATTCCGAAAGCAGTGGCAACCGTCGCGGTAATAGTCGTGTCGCGCAAAAGGTCGCCCTTTGCGGGGTTTTTGTTCGGCGCGGCAGTGGGCTGCGGCTTTTCCATAACCGAAGATATGGGTTACGTATTCGTAGAAATAAGCGAATTGCCCGTTTTGAATCTGACGGCCATAATCAACGTGTCCATATCGCGCGGGTTTTCGGCGTTCTGTACGCACATACTTTGGACGGGCGCAGTGGGCTGGGTGTTCAATTTGAGGAACAAGTGGCTTTCCAAACTCGCCTTTTATCTCGTGTTGCTGCTTAGCTGCGGCCTGCACATAGCTTGGGATTTGCCGCTCGGCACGTTAGCTCTCTCGTTCGTCTGCGCGGGCTGCGCCGCAGTCGCGCTGTCGGAATTGATATTTATCGTTTGGCGGGAGCGTAAAAAGGTCTTTACGGAAGAAGAGCACGCGTACCCGCCGTATTATACCGAGGACGCCGATTCGACCAACCAATCCGTGCCCGAATATTGGACGCACGCCTCGCATCTGACGATTGCAATCGCCGTTTTTTTAATGGCGGTGATAGCGGTAATATATTGTTCGATTCCGTTCAGGGAAACGTACAGCACGCAGAGCTTCGGCGATTCCGAAAGCTTTATAAGCTTTATGCAAGACGACATAGTGCTGGGAGTAGACGAAAACCGCGCGTACGATAAAAACGATTCGCAAAACGACGAGGTGAGCGGCGAATATATAGTACAGAGCGAGAGGGAAACGGTTATAAAGGACGGCAAGGAAATAGACGTCGTGTACGATTATATGTACTACCTGTCCTACGACGCGGTGGCCGACAAATACCACCAGACGCTATATAAGATTCGCGCCACGCTTACGGGAGATGACGGCGAAAAGACCTACGTTCTGGAGGATTTGTATAACCCCGATACGGGCGTCAAATACGCCTCGTTCTTCCACATTACAGACAAGGTCGTTTCGGGTTATTATTTCGGGAGAAACGGCGATTTGGTGGTCTATACCTACGACCCCGCGTTCGAAATGGATTTGTCCGAGCCGCAGTATCTGATACTGTTTATGGTATTCGTAGCCATATTCGGAATGGCGGCGATTTGTTATACCGGTATTAAAATCAAGGGCTGGAGGGTGAAAAAATTATGCTCGACGAAAAATGTATCTTCTGCAGAATAATAAAGGGTGAAATAGGCTCGTCCAAGGTGTACGAGGACGATAAAATGTACGTTTTCAAGGACATCGAGCCCAAAGCCAAGGTCCACCTTTTGGCGATTCCAAAAACGCATTTCAAATTGTTGGAGGAAGCGGGACGGGAGGAGTTAGACGTTTTGGGTTATATGCTCTCCAAGATACCGCAGATTGCCGGGGAAAACGGTTGCGGGAACGGCTACCGCCTTATAATAAATCAGGGCGACGACGCGGGGCAGACGGTGTTCCACCTGCATATTCACGTTCTCGGCGGCGAAAAGCTCTCGGATTTTTGACCCCTCGGCCGGCTCTATGGCGAAAAAAGCGCTCTGCTCGGGATGACCGCATTGGGCGGTTGAACGGTGTGGTATTCCTAACCTTCGGCGATTGCAAGCGC
>CAZELQ010000003.1:17411-49367 GCA_964513195.1 uncultured Clostridia bacterium
CCGCATTGGGCGGTTGAACGGTGTGGTATTCCTAACCTTCGGCGATTGCAAGCGCGGCGGCTTTGACGCGCTCTTTAAGCGTTTCCGGTTCCAACACCCTTACCTTGCCGCCGTAGCCCAAAATTTTATCGACCAGCGTTTCGTCGTCCGGCAAACGCAGGGTGGCTACAAGGGCATTGCCCCTCGGCTCCACGTTGTCTACGCCTATAAATTCTTCCACGTCCGCAAGGGCGCTTTTTTTTATTTCCAAGGTCACGGGTATAAACTGCTCTGAGGTGTACTCTAAATTCAGCGGTATCTCGTCGCGCGTAAATTCCTGTTTTACGAAGTTTCGCCCCGTGAAGCGCGCCAGCTTAATCCTGCCTATTTTAAAGGTTCTGAAGTCCTGACGGCTGTGACAGTAGGCGTAAACGTACCATACGTTCTGCTTGTAAATCAGTACGTGCGGGTCGATAACCCTCTTGCTGTGTTCGCCCCCGCGGGAAATATAGTCAATCTCGAGGCAGGCGCTCTCCTTTACCGCCTGTTCGCAGACGCGCATCTTTTCGGAAAATCTGCCCATGTCCGCCCAAGCGCCGCCGTCGACTATTATATTGCCGCACACCGAGAGGTCGCGCCTGTCCGCCTTTTGCTGTCTTTGCAGCTTTTCCAGAGCGGAGAGAGTGTCCTCGTCGTTCATCTGCGAATACATGGCCTCCAGCGCGTTGACCGCAGCCGCGTACTCGCCGCGCGTAAAATAGCCCGAGGGCAGACGGAAGGTATCGGAGATACATATTCCGCCGTACCTGCCGCGCACGACGTCGACGGGCACTCCGGCAACGTTGAGTTCCTCGACGTACCTGTACACGCTCCTAAGCGATATTTCGTACCGTTCGGCGATTTCCTTGGCCGTCACCTTCCTGTGGGTCATTAACATGGCCAGCATTTTTATCATAATCCGGTATTTCATATAACCTCACGAAATATATTATAAAAAAAGTTAAAAATATTTTAGCATATATGACAATACTTGTCAACAATATAAGTTAAAATGATAGACGAAAATAATCAATGAGAGGTAAAAATGAGATGAACGTTTTAAATTATATTGCAACACAGAGGCGCAAAATCAGCGAGAGGCATCTGGGCGAAACCTATTTGTGCGGCCGCGGAGGCACGCTTGTCATAGCGCGCGACGCGCGTGAAATTCTTGCCGAAATGGACCGATTGGAGGGGTTGAACGTCAGGGAGAGGTCGTTCTACAGAGTGCGCAGAAGAAGCTTAGCAAATTAAATTGCCCCGCAAATATAGCGCCGCGAAAATATTTCGCGGCGCTTTTTTCAACGGTTATTTTATCAGTTTTTTTTCAATGAGCGCTATGATGCCGTACATACCGCCCGCAAGGGTGCAAAGTATTATCGTGGCCGTCATTACGAGGTCGAGCTTGAACACCTGACCGCCGTAGACTATCAGATAGCCCAGCCCCGCGCGGGAGACGATGTATTCGCCCATAATCGAGCCTATCCACGCCAACCCCACGGCGACCTTTAAGGTGTTGATAAGTGAGGGTAGCGAGGCGGGTATTATCAGCTTTAAAAGTATCTGCGCCTTGCTTGCGCCCATGGAGCGCATAAGGGTAAGCATAGTCTTGTCTACCGACAGAAATCCCGTGAGCGTATTCATTATGCACACGATTATTGCGACCAATACGGTCATAAAAATTATGGCCGGATAGCCGGTGCCGATCCATATGATAATCAGCGGCCCCAAGGCTATCTTGGGCAGTGAGTTAAGAACGACTATATACGGTTCGAAAATGCGCCTCGCCCAATCGCTCATGTACAGCGCCACCGCGACGGCATAGCCGACCGTCACGGCAATCAGGAAGCCTATTATGGTCTCCATAAGCGTAATGCCTATGTGGTAGAACAGGCTGCCGTTGGAGTAGAGCTCGCCGATTGTTTTAAGCACGCGCGAAGGGGAGCTCGTAATAAACGGGTCAATCACCTTAAAGCGTGCGCATATTTCCCATATTGCAAGTATGGCGACGAGTATGCCCGCGCGGGAGAAGTTTATGGCAATGCTCTTCCCGCGCCTTTTTCTTAGGTAAGTTAAATGCTCTTTCGAGTAATTTGTCTTTTTCATGTGTATTTCATCAACATATCGTTTCTCTTTTAAGTTTTTTTACAGCCCGAGCTCTTGGCGCAGCTTTTCGAAAAGGTGCGAAAATTCCTCGCATTCGCGCCGCTTTTTCGGACTGCCGTCGCCGAAACCGACGGGGTGTTCGGCAATCACCGTGGCGGGACGCGCGGACAGTACTACAACCTTGTCGGAGAGAGCTATGGCTTCCGAGACGTCGTGCGTTACGAGCACGGCGGTCTTCTTTTCACTCTTTATTATACCCTGAACGTCGTCGCAAACTTTAAGCCGCGTCTGGTAGTCGAGCGCGGAAAAGGGCTCGTCTAAGAGGAGTATGTCGGGCTGCGCCGCGAGGGTACGTATAAGCGCCACCCTCTGCCGCATACCGCCCGACAGCTCCGAGGGTTTTTTCTTCAGAAAGTCCTTAAGGCCGTACTTTTCGGCAAGCCTTAAAGCGTTTTCGCGCATTTCCGGCGTGTTGCGTTTTTTTACTTCGAGCGGCAGAAATATATTGGCCTCTACCGTGCGCCAAGGGAAAAGCGCGTCGCGCTGAAGCATATAGCCGAACTCCGCGTTTTCGCGTTTAATCGAGCCATATGACGGGGTCAATAGTCCGGCAATCAGTGAAAGCAGGGTGGTTTTGCCGCAGCCGGACGGGCCGATTACGGCAACGAATTCTCCCTTTTCCACGCCGAAGCTCATATGCTCTATCGCGCTCACCTCGCCGTCCTTGGAGTGGTAGGTATAGCCCACGTCGTCAAAGCGCAGTATCATGCGTACACTTCCAGATAAATCTGATGGGCGCGTTCGGTCAGTACCACGTCCCCGAAATTGACGCGCCTCTCAAGCTCGCCCGCATTTTCCATAATGTCCTGCAGGCGGTCGAGCGCGGATTCTTTCATGGCCATGTCGGTAACCCAAGCGTCGATAGCTTTATAGTTTTCCACCGAGACGGTGAGCGCCGCTACCGACGTGCCGTCGAAGTAGGGAGCGATTTTCCGTGCGACGTCGGCCGCGTCGTGCCCGCCTATATACTTGACGGCTTTGGTAACCGAGCGCAGTATGGCGTCGATTTTTTCGGGATTTTTATCTATATAGCTCTGTTTTGCGGCGAAACAGGTGTAGGGAACTTCTCCCGCCGCCTCGCCTACGGAGGCCACTATATAGCCCTTGCCCGCCGCCTGATATTCGCTTGCCGCGGGTTCGAACATGGTGCAGTAGTCGGCGATTCCGCTCTCGAACGCAGAGGTCATCATATTGAACGCCACGTCATAGTTTAAGGCTGCGTTCACGCCCCTTTGCGTAAGGTTGTATTCGAAGGTCATGGCGGGAACGCCGCCCTTTCTGCCGGCAAGTATTTCCTTGCCTTCGAGATTGCTCCATTCGAAGTCGGGTTCCGCCGTCCTGCCTACCAAAAAGCTTCCGTCGCGCTTGGTTAGTTGTCCGAAGACCTTGGGGCTGTCGGAGCTGTTTCCGAGCTCTACGTATATTGCCGCTTCGGGGCCGCAGAAGCCTACGTCCGCCGCGCCCGAGAGCACGGCCGCCATGGTTGCGTCCGCGCCGCCGCCGTTGGTGAGTTCGATTTTATAGCCCTCTTCTTCGAAATAGCCGAGGGAGTCCGCCAGATACAGCGGGGCGTAGAAAACCGAGTGCGTGACTTCGTTAATCTTTATCAGCTTGCCGTCCTTTTTACAGCCGAAAAAGCCCGCGGAAAGGCACGCCGTCGCCACCGCCGCACAAAGTATGCTAAGTAATTTCTTTTTCAACTTAAGTACCTCAAAAAATTTGATAATATATTTTATGCCCGCCGTTTTGCGATTGACAACGGCGTAAAATTTATATTATAATAAAGTTTGTATGGAAAAGAGCTATAATCCCAAACAATTCGAAGAAAGACTCTATAAAGATTGGGAGGAGCACGAGTATTTTAAGGCCGTCCGCGACGACGACAAAGTGCCCTTCACCATAATGATGCCGCCCCCCAACGTTACGGGACAGCTGCATATGGGGCACGCCGTAGACGAGACCATGCAGGACACCATAATAAGGTTCAAGCGTATGCAGGGCTACTGCGCGCTTTGGCTCCCCGGAACCGACCATGCCGCAATCGCGACCGAGGTCAAGATTGTCGAGGAGATGAAAAAAGAGGGGCTAACCAAGGAGACTCTCGGCCGCGAGGGCTTTTTAAAGCGCGCCTTCGAGTGGAAGGACAAGTACGGCGGAAAAATTATAGAACAGCTCAAAAAGCTGGGGTCCTCCTGCGATTGGTCGCGCCTCGCGTTCACCATGGACGAAAAGTGCTCCAAAGCGGTCAGGGAGGTGTTCGTTAACCTATACGACAAGGGGCTGATTTACCGCGGCTTGCGCATAATAAATTGGTGCCCGAGCTGTAAGACCGCGCTCTCGGACGCGGAGGTGGAATATCAGGAAGAAAGCTCCTATCTCTGGCACATAAAATATTTCCTTGAGGGGTCGGACACGGAGGGGCTCGTGGTCGCAACGACCCGCCCCGAAACCATGTTCGGCGATACGGCGGTTGCCGTCAATCCCGACGATAAGAGGTACGCCCACCTCATAGGCAAGAACGTAATTCTGCCCATCATAAACAAGCCGATACCCGTCGTAGGCGACAAGCACGCCGATATGACTTTCGGCACGGGCTGCGTAAAGATCACCCCCGCCCACGACCCCAACGATTTCGAGGTCGGCTTGAGGCACAACCTCGAGAGCGTGACCGTTATGAACGAGGACGGCACTATGAACGAAAATGCGGGCAAGTACGCCGGCATGGACAGATACGCTTGCAGAAAGGCGGTGGAGGAGGAGCTATCCGCCCTCGGCAATCTCGTAAAGAAAGAGCCGCACGCCCATAACGTCGGTCACTGCTATCGCTGCCATACGTCGGTAGAGCCACGCGTCTCCAAGCAATGGTTCGTTAAAATGGAGCCCCTCGCACGCCCCGCTATCGACGCCGTAAACGACAAGAAGACGGCGTTCGTGCCCGAGAGGTTTGCGAAGATTTACTATAATTGGATGGAGAACGTCAAGGATTGGTGCATTTCCCGCCAGCTCTGGTGGGGTCACCGCATACCCGTTTGGTATTGCAAGGATTGCGGCGCCGAAATATGCACGAAGAGCGACCCTGCCGAATGTAACAAGTGCGGAAGCAAAAACATCGTTCAGGACGAGGACGTCCTCGACACTTGGTTCTCCTCCGCGCTCTGGCCGTTCGCAACCTTGGGTTACCCCGACGATACTTCCGACCTCGAATATTTCTACCCGACCGACGTTCTGGTAACGGGCTACGATATCATCTTTTTCTGGGTCGCCAGAATGATTTTCTCCGGAATCGAGCATATGCGCAAGGTGCCGTTCCGCGACGTGCTCATGCACGGGCTTGTGCGCGACGAGCAGGGCAGAAAGATGTCCAAGTCGCTGGGCAACGGCGTAGACCCCATTGAAATCATCGACAAATACGGCGCGGACAGCCTGCGTTTCTCGCTGTTGCAGGGCGTCGCCCCCGGCAACGACATGCGCTTTTCCGAGGCCAAGGTAGAGGCCTGCCGCAACTTCATGAACAAAATCTGGAACGCCTCGCGGTACGTAATAATGAATTGCGAGGGCAGGAACGTAAAGCCCGTGACCGAGTTCAAGCTCACCCCCGCGGACAAGTGGATTATCTCCCGTCTACAGGCGGCCATACGCGACGTAACCCTCGCGCTCGACAAATTCGAGCTGGGAATTGCCTGCCAGATAATGTACGACTTCATGTGGTCGGACTTCTGCGATTGGTATATCGAGCTCACTAAGGCCGCGTTGCACTCCGACGACGACGCCAAGAAGGACGGCGCGGTGTCCGTCCTGCTTTTCGTACTTGAAAACGCGCTCAAGCTTCTGCACCCGTTTATACCGTTTATAACCGACGAAATTTACCGTTCGTTGCCGCATACTACGGGGTCGATTATGGTTTCGCCCTTCCCCAGATACAACTCCAAGCTCGCCTACAAAAAGGAAGCTCTCGCGTTCGAGGGCGTAATGGAGATAATAAAGGCCGTGCGTGAGGTAAAGGTGGAAACGGGCTGCGCTCCCTCTAAGAGGGTAACCGTATTCGTGCTTTCCGAAAACAAGCGGCTTATAGCCGCCAACGCCGACTGTATAGCCAAGCTTGCGGGCGCGGCCGAGGTTCGCCTTATTTCCGACAAAGAGGAGGCGGGCGAAAAAACCGCCGCCAAGATAACCTCCGTCGGCACCCTGTTTATACCTATGGGCGAGTTAGTGGACGCCGACAAGGAGCGCGCGCGCTTAGAGGCCGAGCTTGACAAGGTAATGCAGGAAATCCGCCGCGCGGACGGCAAGCTGAACAACTCGGGCTTTGTCGCAAAGGCACCCAAAAAGCTTGTCGAGGCCGAGCGCGAAAAGCTGAATACCTACCTCGATATGCGCATAAAAATAATGGAACAGCTCAAAAACCTGTGAGGTTAAAATAAAATGGCACAATCAAAAGCCAAGCGGCAGGCAAAAAAATACGCCAAAAAGCACAAAAAAGGCCTGCTCATATTCGTGTGCGTTCTGCTCGTGATAGTCGTCGCGGCGGTAGCTTTATTGTACTGTTTCAAGCCCGAGACCTTCGACTTCCTTTTAAGCGAGTATCAGCGCTACACCAAAACGCTGTATAACGACAGCCCCGACGACGACCCCGAGGGCACCGCCGGAGCCGTTTCCGCACCCGTTCCCGAGGGCAATTGCCGCGACATATCTACGGCCGAATTCTCCATTCACTTTCTCGAATTGGGCAACAAGTATGCGGGAGACAGCACGCTTATAAAGTGCGGCGACACCGAAGTTTTAATCGACGCCGGTTCGCGTTCCAACAGCGCGGCTACGATAAAGGCGTACGTCGACCAATACTGCACCGACGGCGTATTGGAGTACGTAATCGCCACCCACGCCCATCAGGACCATATCGCGGGCTTCGTCGGCAGCGGTTCGCCCAAGGACGGCATACTGTACGAATACAGCGTGAACACCTTAATTCAGTTTTCGGGTCACAATACGACCAGCACGGTCTATAAGAACTTCGTACAGGCCGTGGAGCAGTGCACCAAAAAAGACGGCGCCAAGACCGACGTATACACCGCCAAGGAGTGCTGGTATCAAACGGGCGGCGCGCAGAAGAGCTACGACCTCACCGCCGCGCAGGACGGCACGCTGACCTTGAACGTGCTGTATCAGGAGTACTACGAAAAGGAGACCTCCGACGAGAACGACTATTCGGTGTGCGTTCTTCTTTCGTATACGCCCGCAAGCGGCACGGCGAGCCACTATCTTTTCACGGGCGACTTGGAGGGAGCGGGCGAAAAATCGCTTCTTGAAAGCAACGACCTGCCCGAGGTGGAGCTGTTCAAGGGCGCGCACCACGGCAGCAAGACGAGCTCCACGCCCGAGCTTATGAAAGTGATAAAGCCCAAGAACGTTGCCGTATGCTGTTGCGCCGGCTCGACGGAGTACACGACGAACAACGACAACACGTTCCCCACGCAGAAATTTATCGAAAATATCAGCCCTTACACGGAGAACGTGTACGTGACCTCTCTTTGCATGGACTACAAAGGCGACGTGTTCGGGTCTATGAACGGCAACATAGTGTTCTACTTTACCAAGGACGGGGAAGAGAATGGCGAAGCCGTTATAGGCGAATTAAAGTTGTGGTGTTCGAACAACACGACCATTCTGAAGGACACGGCGTGGTTCGCCGCAAACAGAGTCTGGAAATAGCCCGCTTGCCCACAGGTCATCCCGAGCGGATTA
Organism: uncultured Clostridia bacterium; assembly: GCA_964513195.1. Classification (GTDB taxonomy): domain Bacteria; phylum Bacillota; class Clostridia; order Christensenellales; family Borkfalkiaceae; genus Coproplasma. The sequence goes on from CAZELQ010000003.1 coordinate 25,338, forward strand.
CAGGTCATCCCGAGCGGGTTACAGGTCATCCTGAGCGGGTTACAGGTCATGTTGAGCGAAGTCGAAACATCCCACCATCCAAAGCGGTAACCGCCCACGAACGAAGTCCGTTAGCCAAACGCAGTCCGTAAACCGTCGTTGCCGTAAAAACAAAGCCGCGCGCGATGAAATCGCGCGCGGCATTACTTTACCGTAATTCTTAATTAACTCACTCCCCGTCGTCCTCTTTCTTTTTCGTTTTCTTTTTATTCTTGTTCTTTTTTGCGCCCGCCAACGAGAGGTACATAACCGCAACTATAACCAGCGCGACTATCACCACGACCAGCACGACGGTCGTCACGTTATTCTTGTAGCTGAATTCCTTATCGCCGCCATCGGTGGGCTTTAAGTCCTCGCCCGCGTAGTCGAACGCGGTCAGAAAGTTGCCCGCCACAAAGCCGCTCGCCTCGTTTCCGTCCCCGTCGGTGTAGGTTATTCTGTAAAAGACGGTGCTCATGAAATCGAGCGTGAATTTTTCGGTGACCGTTACGGGGTATTCCGCGCCGCTCTTTATTTTACCCGTCTTGGTTGCCTCCGACATATAGGGGCAGGAGTAGACGTTCGTGTCCTCGACCGCATACGCCAATCTCTTGCCCGCGGCGTTCTGAGGCCAGTCGTTATAGGGCAGGCTGTAGGGTATCTCCGTAAGCGCGTCGTCTGTCTTTAAAATATAGCAACCGTCGTTGGTCACCACTATGCTTGCGTTACCGCTCTCGCACAGAACCAAGCAGGGCTTGTCGCCGTCCGTTTTCTGTGTGCGGATTTGCTTAAAACGCTCTCCCGTGGCCGACAAATCTATCTGGGTGTAATACACGCCGCCCTTTATCATCGCCGTTTTAACGGCGTAATTTCCCGCTTTAAGCGAGTCGGGAGCGGTGCCCGAATAAATGTTATCGGCGCGCGCAAAGTCGAAATAGCTCAAATCAATCGGGCTTGCCGTGTAGCCGTCGAGAACGTACGGGCGGTTGTCCTTTACGGCGTAAACGGTATCGTCGTACTTTTTAAGTTTGGAAAAGCCGTCGCCCAGCTGAACCTCGGTGCCGTCTTCGGTATTAAAGTATTTCAGCTCGCCCGAATTATTCAGCATATAAGTTACGCTGCCCGTCGTTTCGCTGTATTTTACGGCGGGGAAATCGTGTTCGGCGGTGGTGGTCAGGTCGGAATAGGCGTACGTATTGCCCGTCCACAGTTTAACGTAAAGGCAGCCGTCGGCATAGTCTATTTTTTCTATGCTGTCGGTCTGCTTGTACTCCATTTTTCTTTCGGCGCTTTCGCCGCTCAGAATATATACGGTAGTGTTGGAGGCAAGAGCAACGTTATTGCCGTCGACGGCGTAATCGGTAAGCTCCCCGATTTGTTCGTTCAGGTCAAGAACGAAGGTGTCGGGGTATACGGTTTCGCCGCTTTCGGCTGCGTAAACAGCCGCAGACGGTATTATCGCAACGGCGCATACGCAAGCGGCTGCGAATTTTGCAATACTTCTCGCTTTCACGTTAAAAATTATATCACCTTATCGTTTGGTTGTAAAGGATTTGAACAAGCCTTTGATTTTCTTAAATTTACTTTGCTTCAAAATTTTTCTTTAAATTCACCGTATTTTTGTCGGAATTTTTTAAAAAATCGGCTTTTATTTTTTTAAATATGCAAGTTCTGTCAGCTTTTGCGGTTATAATATAGCTGTAAAACAAACAAATGTTCAAAAAAATTTGCGGTTAAAACTATGAAGATAAAGAGGCTTTTAAAATTTTATTTCTCGGCGGACGAGCTGGAGTACGCCCTCAACCGACTTATAAATTGGTATGCGCTCCGCTCGGTGAACGGGGAAGAGTGCGATGAGATAATCGACAGAATCTTAGCCGTCACCGACGATAAATACGGGCTGTCGGTGCTTTGGAACGCGCTCGACGGCGCCGTTTCCAAGCTCACGGAGGCCGATAGAGAAACGCTGGCAAGGTACGCGGCCATGCGCGTCGGAGTCAATCATCTGGCTGATGGTGAGAGGCGGGAGATTCACCGCGCTGTCGTAAAATTTTCCCGCAGGGCGAAGTCCGCAATAGAGCGCACACTCCCGCAGTATAAAATTTTATGTTCGTATTACAACCTTCTGGGCGGCGGGTTCGCGGATTAGTCGGTGCGGTTCCTGCGGGTAATGAAATACAGCATTACCGCGACGCCCGTAAACAGCACGGCAATTACGATAACGCTTATAAGTCCCGCGCTTATGCCGCTCTCTTTTGCGGACTGTTGTTCACCGTCGGTTAAGTCGTCGGCGGCCTCGTCGAGGTTGAGCGGGTAGTCGTCGTTGGCGCCTTCTATGTAGCCGAACGAGCCCTGACAGTAAACGTAGGAGTACACGGCCGCGCCCGAGTCGTAAGTGCCGTAGTAGGCGGCCTCAATCGAAATTTCGTTTAGTACGGGCAGCGAGCCGCCGGTTTCGCCCGCCGAATAGCTTACGGTGACCGTCTTATACAGGTAGGTGACCTGCGGCACGCCCTCGACCTCTGTGAAGTCGGTCTTGCGGCAATAGCCCGTAAGCGCCTTGTAGATTCCGGTGTCGCTTGCGTAGCGCGCGCGGTACCATTCGCCCTCGTCGCCCAAAATTTCTATGCAGTATGTGTACGGCACGGCGAACAGAGAGGAGGAGGTGTTTTTCTCCTGAAAAAAGTAGGCGTTTTTTACCGTGGCTTTCGCGTATACGGGGTAGCTTTCCGTCGCATATACTACGGGCGTGCCGCCCAACGCGCACACCGCCGCAAAAATAATCACAAAAATTATCAGGCGTTTCATACCTAATCATAATAATCGCCGTATGGCATAAAAAAATCGGAGTTTTTGTCAATTAAGGTCTATGAAAAGGGAAGATATTTTAAGGAGAATCGAAGAGATAGATTACGAGCTGAAAAGGCGAAGGGAGGGCGAGAAGCTTCTGTCGTCGTATAACACGGGCAGAAAAAAGCACAAAAAACAGCTCGCCTTTCACAAGTGTAAGAAGCGCAACCGCTGGGTATTCGGCGGCAACCGTTCGGGCAAAACCGAGTGCGGCGCGGTCGAGGCGATATGGATGCTTCGCGGCATACACCCCTACCGCAAAAACAGAAAGGACGTGTTCGGCTGGTCGGTGTCGCTCTCGCAGCAGGTGCAGCGCGACGTCGCGCAGAGCAAGATCCTCAAATACCTGCCAAAGGATTGGATTGTCGATATCGTAATGCTCTCGGGGCGCAAGGACGCGCCGTCGGGCGGAATCATCGACCAGATTAAAATAAGAAACGTGTTCGGCGGAATTTCCACGCTCGGCTTTAAGAGCTGTGATCAGGGCAGAGACAAATTTCAGGGATGTTCTTTGGACTTCGTGTGGATTGACGAGGAGCCGCCGAAGGACGTGTACGAGGAGTGCCTCATGCGGGTTATGGACAGGCGTGGCGACATATTCGGCACGATGACGCCCCTTAAAGGCGAAACCTTTATCTATAACGAGATATACCTCAACCGCAAAAACAACCCAGAGGTGTGGTGCGAGTTCGTAAGCTGGGAGGACAACCCCTACCTTTCCAAAAAGGAAATCGCGCTGTTATCTTCGGCAATGGACGAGAGCACGCTCGACGCGAGGAAGTACGGCCGTTTCAGCCGCGGCGCGGGTCTGGTGTACCCCGAATTCGACCCCGCAGTGCACGTGATACCGCCCTTTCCCGTTCCCCCGGAGTGGCAGGACAATATCTCCATCGACCCGGGGCTTAACAATCCCCTCTCCGCGCACTGGTATGCAACCGATTGGGACGGCAATATCTACGTGGTCGCCGAACACTTCGAGGCGGGGCGCGACGTGGACTACCACGCAAGTTGCATCAGGGAAATATCGCGGCGTATCGGCTGGAAAACCGACCCGAAGGGGCGCATTAACGCGCTCATAGACAGCGCGGCGAACCAGCGCACGCTGGCGGCTTCGAAGTCGGTTGCCGAGCTGTTCTGCGACAAGGGAATTCTCGTAGATACAAACGTCGATAAGGACGTGTTTTCGGGCATATGCAGGGTAAAGGACTATCTTCGCCGCGGCAACGGATTGCCGGACATCTACGTATTCGACACCTGCAAAAATATGATAGATGAGTTTTTGAACTATCATTGGGCGGACGGCGACTCGCCCGTCAAGCGCGACGACCACTGTATGGACGAGCTGAGATATTTCGTAATGTCGCGCCCGAGGCCCGCGCAGGAAAGCGATGCCCGCGGCGCAATATACGCGGACAAGATGAGAAGAATAAGGAGGTTGAAAAACGGTGTCGGAAGACAGGGAAAACGTTAAAAACGCGCTCGCGCGGTGTGCGGTCGGACTCTCGGCAAGCGAGGTGGTGGAGGAGTTCGTGGTCGACAACGGGGAGCTGAAGCTGGTTAAGAAAAAGGTTACTAAAAGGGAGATACCACCCGATATAAAGGCGGCCAAAATGCTTCTCGAGGGCGAGAACCTTTCCGCAATCTCCGACGAGGAGCTGACCGCCGAGCGCGAGCGTCTTATAAAAATTTTAAAGGAGGACGACAGTGAGTGAAAACAGTAAAAGCGAACAGCAGAAATTAAGGGAAAAAAAGGAAAAGGAGCTTGCCGCAGAGGTGCGGGAGGACTTCCTGAGGAGACAGGAGGAGCGCCGTCCGCTGGAGCGAAACTGGCAGCTTAACTTGAGCTTTATAAACGGCGACCAATATCTGGACGTCAACACGTTGGGCGAGCTGGAGCGGGAAGAGGGCGGTTATTATTGGCAGGAGCGCCGCGCGTTCAACCACATTGCCTGCATAGTGGACACGCGTTGCTGCAAATTGTCCAAAATCCGCCCCAGACTCACGGTGCGCGCCGCTTCGGACGAGGAAAAGGACAGACGTTCGGCGGACTTGGCTTCGGCAATTCTTTCGGCCTCGTACGAGGACTGCGACATTGACTCGGCAATCACTGCCGCGACAACTTGGTCGGAGGCGTGCGGCACGGCGTTCTACAAGGTCATATGGGATTCGTCGGCGGGCAACGCTATAGGTATGACCGCGGACGGCGCCAAGGTTACGGAGGGCAAGGCGAGAATCGTGCCGGTCGCACCGTTTGAAATTTACCCCCATTCGCTCGGCGAGGAGAGCCTCTCCGCACAGCCCAGCATAATTCACGCAAGGGCGGTGCCCGTAGAGGACATCTTCGCCGCGTACGGTGTAAATGTACCGGCAAAAGATATAAGCGGCGGCTTGTACGGGTCGGTAAGACGCGGCTGCGAGGTGGTAATCGAAAGATATATGCGCCCCGATTCCGCAAATCCCGACGGCAGACTGACCATTGTAGCGGGCGAGAAAGTACTGTTCGACGGTCCCCTGCCCTACGTAAACGGCGAGGACGGCTCGAGGGACTACCCTTTCGTCAAGCAATGCTCCATGCCCGTTGCGGGCAGCTTTTTCGGCAAGAGCATAGTGGAAAGACTCATTCCCGTACAGCGCGCCTACAACGCCGTCAAAAACCGCAAGCACGAATTTCTCAACCGTATATCTATGGGTATGCTCGCCGTAGAGGAAGGCTCGGTCGACACCGACGAGCTCGCCGAGGACGGCCTGATTCCCGGCAAGGTTATAGTTTACCGCAGGGGCGGAACGCCTCCCGAAATGCTCACCCTCGGCAATCTTCCCCCCGAGTTCACCACCGAGGAGAAGCGCCTGGAGGAGGAGTTTTTCAGAATAAGCGGCACGAACGACATAAACCAGAGCGCGGGCGCCGTCGCGTCGGTCACTTCGGCAACGGGTCTGCAACTCATAATAGAGCAGGACGACGCGCGCCTCAACGTGTGCTACGACCAGATAAAAGCGGCGTTAAAGCACGTCGGCAGACTACTTTTGAGGCTCTACAGACAGTTCGCCTCGTCGGTGCGCCTTATGCGGTATGCGGGCGGCGACGGACAGCTTACGGTATTGAGCTTCAAGGGGAGCGATATAACCAGCGACGACGTCGTACTCGAAGCCGACAGCGAGCTAAACGTAACGCCTGCCCGCCGCAGGGCCGCGCTTTACGACGCGATAGACAAGGGGCTGTTCGCCGACGAAGACGGCAAAATTCCCGCCTCGATAAAGGCGCGGCTTTTAGAGGAGCTCGGCTATAACGGCTTCACCCCCGCGAGGGACTTGCGGCAGCTCAACGAACAGCGCTGCGCCGACGAGAACGAAAAGCTCAAGGCGGGCGAAGAGGTGCGGGTAAAGGACTACGACGACCACGCCCTGCACGTAGACGGGCATACGGCCTACCTGCTTTCGGAAAAACTGACCGCAGAAGAGGAGGCGCGTATCGCCGAACACTTAAAACAACACAAATTAAAAATTTCGGAGGTAAAAAATGATGGACAACCAAACGTATGAAACTCAGGTCACGGCAGAGCCCGCGGAGGCGGAAAGTGAAATAGCTGCGGCAGGGCTGGGCAAATTCAAGGACGTACAGGCCCTCATGCAGGCCTATCTCGCTCTGGAAGCGGAATTCACCCGGCGCAGTCAGAAGCTGAAGGAGCTGGAAAAGAACAAGGAGATTGCGGCGCCCGACGACGCGGCCAACGCCCAAGCTCCCTCTGAGGCTCAACCGGAAGATACCGCCGCACAGCCGCTCTCCGACGACGTCAAGAACGCCGTCATACAGGAATATCTCGCTTCGGTCTGTTCGGGGCGCGGCGTTCCCCTGATGACGGGCGGCGGCGCGGTAACGGCGGCAAGGCGCACGCCCTCGACCTTAAAGGAGGCGGGCAACCTTGCAAAAAATTATTTCGATAAAAAGGAGGAAAATTAAATGATAACTATTACCAACGCAGACGCGGCTTTAAAGGATTACTACCTCGACGCGGTCAACTCACAGCTTAACGGAGAGGTTTCTCCCTTCTTCAACGCGCTTGCAAAGAGCAGCGAAAACGTGTTCGGCAAGGACGTCAAAATGGCGATTTCCAAGGGCGGCATGAGCGGCGTGGTCGCAGGCGCGGAGGACGGCGAGCTTCCCTCGCCCCGTTCCAACCGTTATTACGGAGTAACGCTGCCCCTCAAGAATATTTACGGCACTATTGAAATTTCCGATAAGGCTATGCGCGCTTCGGCCGATACGTCCGGCGCGTTCGTAAATCTTCTCAACGCGGAGATGGAGGGGCTCGTCTCGGGCGCAAAGGCAAATTTCGCCCGTATGCTCTACGGCGACGGCAACGGCTTGCTGTGCACGGTTACCGCCAAAAATTCGGACAACGTATTGGCGGTCAATAGCGCTAAGAGCTTCTTTACGGGCTTAAAGGTGACGATAGGTCTTTCTTCTCCCGTAGAGACGACGATAACCGCGGTCGACCCCGAGGCCAAGACCGTCACCGTTGAGGCCGACCTCTCGTCTTGCACCTTCGCGGGCGGCGAAAAGATAAGCATCAGCGGCGCGAAGGACAGGGAAATAATCGGGCTTTCGGGCATCTTCGACGGCGACACGCTCTATTCCTACAAAAAGGCCGCAGAGCCCTATTTCGCGCCCTACGTAAAGCACGCAAAGCTTGCCGAGCTCACCGAGAGCGACATAATCGACGTTATAGACGGTCTTGAGGAAGCTAACGACGGCAAGGTCAATATGATACTCTGCTCGCACAAGGTAAGAAAGGCGATTGCAAAGCTCATGTCAACCAGCCGCAGAATAGTCAACACCACCGATATCGCGGCGGGCTATTCCAGCATACTCATCAACGACGTGCCCGTCTATGCCGACAAGTTCTGCCCCGACGACAGGATATACTTCGTAAACACCGACGACTTCGTGCTCAACCAGCTTTGCGATTGGGCTTGGCTCGAGGACGAGGGCGGCAGAATTTTAAAGCAGGTATCGGGCAAAGCGGCCTATTCGGCGACCCTCGTAAAGTACGCCGAGCTCGTCTGCAAAAAGCCCTGCGCGCAGGGCGCGATAATTTTCGACGTGGCATAAAATAAGGAGGTGCGCCCAATGAACGTTTTAGATGTGATCGGCGGCGCGCTGCGTCTTGTCGGAAGGGAGGACGTCGCGGAGGCGATAGAGGCGGGGGAAGAGCTCGGCGCGGAACAGCTCAGAGTCAAACGCGCGTTTCTGACCTACCTCAACGCCGTTACCGACGAGCTTGCGCGCGGCTACTTTCCGCTTGTCAAGGAGGAAGAATTGGAGAGCGACGACGGCTTGTTCGGCCTGTCGCAGCTCTCCGAAAGCCCGCTTAGGATTCTCCGCGTGTACGAAGGGGAAAATCCGATTGGTTGGACAATATACCCCAACTATTTGCGTTGCCGCGCGAAAAAAATAACCGTAAGGTACGAATATGCGCCCGCCCGTTTTTCGGAGACGGACGAGTATAATTACCCCTCGTACGAGGTGAGCGAAAGGCTGGTGCAATACGGTATGGCGGCCGAGCACTGTCTGGTTGCGGGCGACGCCGTTTCATGCAACGCTTGGGAGAGCAAGTACCGCGACGAGATTGAAAATCTGCTCGCCCGTTCGCCCGCCGCGGCGCATATTCCGCCGAGGAGGTGGATATGAGAATACGCTATCCGCGCACGTCCCCGTCGCTTGATAGCAAGGTCGTAAAAAAGCGTGTTATAGGCGGCGATACCGACTATTGCCGCGACGCTTTCTCATTCACCCCCGACGACGACGGCATTGCAAGTTCTTATGCGCAAATCACCCGCACGCCGTCGCAGACGGCGGCAAGCGTGTTTCGGGCCATGTATCTTCCCCGCTATAACTTCTCAATTATGATTAACTCAGCCTACTCTTTAATCCGCCTTAAGCACGGCACGAGCGAAAGGTTCGCGAACTACGGTCCCATGTATTCGGCCTCGTCCTTTCTTGTCGATTACGTACGCGACGGAATAGCCTACTACGGCATCGTCGGCAAGCACACTTCGGTCGAAATAAGCGACGGCGACGCGAGGGAGATTATCGACCTGCCGTATTGGTTGAGGTGCGGGGTGATGAGGAAAAACAGGCTTATAGGCGCCGACGGCCTTAACCCGCTGGTCGTGCGCTGGTCGGCCCACCTTATGACCGATTGGACGGAGGGCGCGGGGAACAGCGGCTACGTCTACCTCGAACCGGACGGCGGTGCGGTGGTGGGAGCGGCGGAGTACGACGACGGCGTGGTGTTCGTCCGTGAGCGCGGTATAACCGTGATGCACGCGAGGGGCGACCCGCGCAACTTCAGTCTGGAGCCAACGATAATGGTCAATACGACGAGCGCCGCACTGGTCAATGCTACCTGCACGGCTGCGGGCAAAGTATGGTTTTTCAGCGCCGAAAAGATGTACGTTTACGACGGCTCGGTCAAAGAGGTGCCCCTCGCCCCATTCGTAAAGGGGTGCGAATTCGTGCTTGCGCAGTCCTACGACGAACGTTATATATACGCGAATTGCGTAAAGGACGGCGTGTCGCAGTTTATGGAATACGACGCGCTCACGGGGACGTTCACCTTGTTCGGCAAGGAGATGCAATCCTTCTGGCGCTCGCCGTCGGAAGCTCTCGGCACGTACAATAGCATAGTCGTCGACGTAAAAAAGGACGCGCCCGACGAGGACAGGTTCTGGCTGTCGGAGGAGTTCGGCTCCGAAGACGCGGGGGTTAAAAATCTGAGGGCGGCGGAAATCGATTGCGACGATACGATAGAGGTTGCCGTAATCGTGGACGGCAGCGAGGCGTGCAGGCTTAAAGGCGGCAGGCACAAACTGTTCCTGCACGGCTCGGACTTTGCTTTCAGAGTCACGGGAACGGGCCGCATAAGGACGCTCGACGCGGAATGGGAGGTGAGCGCATGAATTACGATATAATAGAAATCACCGAAGCCGACTTGTTGGAAATGAACGTAATACAGCAAAAACTTATACGCACGGCCCAGCAGAAAAAGAACGAGCTTGCCCACAAAATGGAACAGGAGCTTGCGGCGTACAAGCAGCTTCTGTATTCCAACGGCATGATAAATTCTTCCCTCTACGCCGACGTGGAACAGGAGCTTACGGACGAGTTTAACTATCAAATAGATATACTTAGGGAACAGCTCATATACAACCTGACCGTAAAGGAGCCAACGAATGCGGGCGAAACGGGCGATTCCGGCTCCGACGATTCCTCCTACCTCGTGGACTACGAGCTATCCTACCTCGAAAGGTACGTGTTGGTGCGCGACTACTATTTGACCATCGAGGACCCCAACGAGCGGCTTAACCTGCTCGCCGCGGACACGGTGGCGCAGGAATATTTGGGCAGCTATTACAACTCGCTATTCAATTACTTCGCTTCGTTCGTGTAAGCGGCCGGAGGCCATCGGGCGGGGGCGGCAATTTTGCCGCCCCCGTTTTCCGTACCGATATCGGCGTTAAGTCCGCCGCAAATCGCTTTACTTTTCGGCCGCCTTAATTTATAATTGTCTGTATGAAAATTGCCGATTGCTGGAACGATTACCGAATTATAGCGACGGGCGACGGAATGAAGCTGGAAAGGTGGGGTAAGGTAACCCTGCTCCGCCCCGACCCGCAGGTCATCTGGCACGCCCGCGGCGATATGGAGAGCTTCGCGGGGCTGAACGCCGTCTACCGCAGGAGCGATAAGGGCGGCGGAGGATGGCAGATAAAAAAGCCCTTTCCCGCGCAGTGGAATATTTCCTATAAGGATTTGACCTTTTCGGTAAAGCCTATGGGCTTCAAGCATACGGGGCTATTCCCCGAACAGGCCGCAAATTGGGACCTTATGCGTTCGCTGGTTGAAGGCGCGCGCAAAAAAAATCCCGGGAAGAAGATTAAGGTCTTAAACCTTTTCGCCTATACGGGCGGCGCGAGCGTGGCCTTGGCCAAGTCCGGCGCGGAGGTGACCCACGTCGACGCGGCAAAAAATATGGTCGAACGCGCGGGCGAAAACGCAAGGCTTTCGGGCGTGGACGGCGGCATACGCTATATCGTGGACGACTGCACGAAGTTCGTCAAAAGGGAAATAAGGCGCGGCAACAAATACGACGCAATAATAATGGACCCTCCCAGCTACGGGCGCGGCCCTGCGGGCGAAACGTGGAAGATAGAGGACGGCATATTCGACTTCGTGTCGCTGTGCATGCAGGTGCTCGACGGCGACGCGCTCTTTATGTTGATAAACAGCTACACGACCGGGCTTCAGCCCACGGTAATAAAAAATATAATAACGCTCAATCTGGACGGACGCAAGGGCGAAACCGAGGCGTACGAGCTTGGATTGCCTACCGACGAGGGAATAAACCTGCCGTGCGGGTGTTCCGGTCTGTACGTGGGCAAGTAACCGCCCGAGGGAAAAGCTATGGACGAAAAAGACTTGATAATTTTACACGAGGACAATCATATAATCGTAGTTTTAAAACCGCAGAATATCGCCTGCTGCCCCGACGAGAGCGGCGACGACAACCTATTCGATTGCGTAAAGCGCTATATAAAGACTACGTACGGCAAGGCGGGCAACGTCTTTTTGGGGCTTGTGCACAGGCTCGACAGACCCACGGGCGGCGTAATGGTCTACGCCAAGACGTCCAAGGCGGCCTCGCGCCTTTCGCGGCAGCTTTCGGGCGGCGGTTTCGAAAAGCGGTACTTCGCCGTGCTCTGCGGCTCGCCCGTAAAAAAGCGCGCCGTACTTGAAAATTATTTAAGGAAAAATTCGGTTACCAACACCGTCTACGTCTGTACGCAGACAGAGGAGGGCGCCAAATTCGCCTCGCTGGAGTACGAAATAAAGGGGGAGGCGGACGGACTGTCTCTCGCCGAAATCAAGCTTCATACGGGCAGAACGCACCAAATCCGCGTGCAGATGGCGGCTATGGGCTATCCGGTCTACGGCGATATGCGCTACGGCGGCGACAAGGCAGTGCGCGGCAAGCTCGCGCTGTGGGCGTACTCGCTTCGCTTTACCCACCCCGTTTCCGGGGAAAAGATGTGCTTCAAGATAGAGCCGCCGAAGGATGAAGGGGTCTGGAAAAAGTTCGATATTTTGGTATAATGTGCCTGCGTGCGCTTAAACTTATTTGACAAAGTCCGTTCCGTTAGTGTAAAATACACTTATTATACGGAAAATCGGCATTGGTAGAACCTGCGGTTTTGCTTGCCGCGTATTTTGGGAATAAAAGTACAGGGTCATCGTTTATGAAGATAAGTAAATCCTTGAGAAGAACTTTGATATCGTTGCTCGCTGCGGCGGTCGTCGCGCTCACTGCGGCGTCCTTTATGTTGTTATTCGGGGGCAATGCGTATGCGGCGCGCTACGTCGAACTGACGGGCAGCACCGTTTTCTATACGTCGATAAGGGGCGCCGAGATATCGGCCTCCGAGCCTGAAACGGCGGACACTGACGGCGAAGAACACCGCTATACCCTCTTTACCATGGAGGGCGACGAAACGGTGGAGTACCGCCAGAATATCGCCTACGCCTGGAAATACGCGGTAAAGGACGACGACGGCAATTCCACGGGCGAGGTCGCTGACGGCTTCTTCAATATGGAGTTCTCGTTTGCAAGCACTTCCTTTAAGCAGTTCATTTTGGAATTCCAATCCCAGCAGCACATAGCGACCGAGGATAATATAACCAAAAACTATCTCATATTCGAAACCGAAAACCAAGGCTCGGCCGAAAACGATACGATAACCCTCAAAGTGGCGCAATCGTTGGAGGCAGACGATGACGGCGTCATAGAGGGAGAGCAGGTCTACTCCAAATCCTTTGCGGCAAACCAACATATTAAAATAGAGTTCGCAGACCGCGTTCCCGCAAGCGGCGAGTACGATCTCGTGATAAACGGCGACGCCCAAGAGGTGCTCACCTTAAAGAATATTTACAAGCCCTATGCGTCCTACGTTTCGAGCGGCGACAACGCCGTAACGCCCATGATATTCAGCGCAACCTTTGCCGAAGACGCCGACGCGGCGGCCGCGGAGTTCGTGCTGTACGATATGAACGGACAGTCGTTCGAGATGACCGACCAAAGCGGAACGTATAAAGTCTGCGACACGGCTTCCCCCGTGCTCTGTTTCGACACGACTCCCTCCTACCTCATAAACGGCGAAAAAATCAGCCTTAGCTATAAGGCAATCGACGTGCTCGTTTCCTCTCCCCGCGTAAACGCGTATTACTATATTCTCACGGGCGAACAGTACAATAACGCGGACGGCAAGTTCGACTACGATAAGACCGACTACTCCGCAGACGACGAAGAAAGCGAAGACGGCGAAGAGGAGAGCAGCTGGGAGAACCCCTTCATACAGGTTTCGTCGAGCTCCGACATAAGGCTGCAAAAAGACGAAAACACCTTCATACCGGCCGCGTACGTCGACGACGGCGTTTACGGCTTGGTTAAAATCTATTACGAAATTGCCGACTCCTCCGGCTCTACCGCAATCACCGACCAAGTTTTCGTCGATTGGTACGTCCAAGATAAGAGCGCTCTCGTCGATATCTACGGCGAGGACCTCAAAAACGAGGACGGCAAGCACAGCTACTTTTTGAAGCTGATAGAGGAAAAGGACGGCGCGACCTACGCGCAGGAGAGCGACCTCGAATACGATACGGTGGGCGAAACCGACCCCGTGCTCGACAACTATAAAGCGAGGGTAAGGGAATTTCAGGAAACCTACCAACAAGCTATCGACGAGGCTATCGCGGCGGTAAAGGACGAGGACGGCGAAACCGTCGGCAAGCTGTTCGCGGGCAGCGAAAAGAAGTTCTATCTTCCCGAAATAACCTATAATTTCGCGTTCGACGAATATTGCAACGCGCGCGACTATAAATATTCAATATATTACAGAGCGAAGTCGAGCGGCAACAGACAGTCGGTTGCATACAACAACCTCTATATTTCTCTCTCCGAAGCCGACGTAACCTACAGGTTCACGATTTTCGTCACCGACTCGTTCGGCAGCGATATGCGCTACCCCACTCTTGAGAACGGCGAAATAGTCTGGAAGACCATAACCGAGGACGACGTCTGGGAAGACGACTATTCGGAGCTTCTGCCCTTCTTCGAATTTGACGTGTCCTATAAAGAGGCGTCGGGCAAGGACCCCGAAAACCTCTCCACGGCGTACGTAGATACTACTTACAGCGGCGTATCTTTCGACATCGACGGCGTTTCCGGCACGTACGAAACGAGCTATACCCTTTACGTCGTCGACAGGGATACGATGGACGACGGCCTCGGCAAAAGCTTGACTTACAACGAGTTCAAGGCAGAGCTAACCAAGCTTTTAAATAACGAGGGCGACTACGAGACGTTGAACACCCGCAAGTATTTCACTACTGTAAAGCCCGTTGCGGAGTTGCTTACGACCGACGCCAACTACGACGAGTTTAAGGCGCTGAATTGGAACGCGTCGAGCGTAACGTTCACGCCGCAGTCCGTAAGCGATTACTACGTCGTCGAGCTGACGATTACCGATACGCGCTCCCAGACCTCCACGAGGAATTACGCCGTAGTCGCGGCTTCGGTTGCCACCACGGCTTTAAAGGGGGAGAGCGATTGGCTCAAAAACAACGCAACCTCCGTCGTCCTGCTCTCGATAGCGGGCGTATGCCTCGCGGCGCTCATCGTGCTGCTCATCGTAAAGCCCAAGGACAAGGGCGATATCGACGTCGTTTACGAGCACACGACCGCCAAAAACAAAAAATCGAAGAAATAAGCCCAAAGGCGTCCGGTAACCGCGTTATCGGGCGCCTTTTCTACGCCTTTTAATGTTTTTTTATTACAATTTATGTAAAGTATTGACAAAATACGCGCGCGGTGGTATAATCACAACGGTAGGGCGCGTATAATATTACGTCGGTTGCCGGAGTGTTGAATTTAATGGGGAAAAGAGAGTATATACTGAGAAAGCGTGAATATTTTAAAGATTTGGATCTTTGCTATGCATACGATTCTCTTACCGGTATTTTGAACAGGGAAGCCATGGTCGGTTATGCCGAATGGCTTATCGCTAACGGCCGCCCGTTTAGCTTTTTCCTCGTCGATATCGATAACTTCAAGAACGTAAACGATACCTACGGCCATATCGTCGGCGATGAGGTTATAGCCCAAACCGCCCAATATCTTTTGGAAATGACGGGCGAAAAAGGTATCGTCGCAAGGTGGGGCGGCGACGAATTCATAATGGTTTTCGAGGACGTCGTCGACTACGACGACGTATGGCAGCACGGCCACGATATCGATATGAGTATCGGCACCATAGAATTCGAGGGTATACCCCATCTCCACATAACCATGTCGATGGGCATAGCGCGCTATCCCCTAAACGCCGACAATTACACCAGCTTAATGGAGCTTGCCGATAAGGCGCTCTACCGCGCGAAGATGAAGGGCAGGAATTGCTTTATTATTTATCTTCCCGAAAAGCACGCAAATATCTCGTTAAAAAAAGAGCGCGATAAAAAGCTCACTCCCATGCAGCTCAACTTCAATATATTCAGCGCGCTCACCGCCTGCGGCGAAGATATACCGCTCGCCATAAGCACGGTGTTTAAAAGCTGCGTTGCCCATTTCATGTTCGACCACGTTTGCATAGAGAGCCGCAAAGGCCTCAATTTCAGCGTCGTGTTCACGCTGGCAAGCCAAAAGCGCTTTACGCATATTCCCTACGAATATATAAACTCCAAGTTCGGCTCGGCGGGCTATATCAGCTTTAATCAGGTGGAAACTCTCAGCGAAAAAAGCTATAAGGAGTTGCTTACCGAATTTCAAAAGCAGAATATAAAGTCCGCCCTCTATTGCAAGATAGCCGCGTACGGTGTGGACTACGGTTTTATCCGCGTTGACACCACGAGCACGGTTCGTATGTGGCAGAACACGGACATATCTACCATAATGATGCTCGCCAACTATATCGCGCTTCTTCTGCACTATCAGAAGAAGACCTTGGAGGAGCTTCCCGTCGTCGTTCCCGTAGAGGCCGGCAGCGTGGAATAAAAAAAGAAAATCCAAAATATGGGGTTCCCGCGGCGGAGCCCCTTTATTTTTGTGCCCGTAACCGCTGCGGCAATCCTTTTTGCGCACACAAATTACTGTGCCGCGCTTGATTTTTTAATACAATATATGGTATAATTTTACATGGCGGTTGTTTTTTGCCGCCAAACCGTGAAAATGCAGGGAAACGCAATGGCAAATAAGAGTTATAACGCAGACGATTTAAAGGTTTTGGAGGGGCTGGAAGCGGTCCGCGTCCGCCCCGGTATGTACATCGGCTCGACGGGCGTTAAGGGTCTACACCATATTTTATGGGAGATAGTCGATAACGCAATCGACGAGGCCGCCAACGGTTTCGCGGACGAGATAACCGTAACCCTCTACAAGGACGGCTCGGCTTCGGTAGAGGACAACGGAAGGGGTATGCCTACCGACATAAACACCAAGACGAAAATGTCGGGCGTGGAGCTAATATTCACCAAGCTGCACGCCGGCGGCAAATTCGACAGCGACAACTACGCCTTTTCGGGCGGCCTGCACGGCGTCGGCGCTTCGGTAACCAACGCGCTTTCCAAGTGGCTCAACGTGGAGGTCTACCGAACCACGGTTTTCAAAATGGGCTTCACCTCGACCTACGATAAATCGCAGAAAAAATGGCTGTGCGGCATACCGTCGACTCCTCTCGTCGACACCAAGGAAAAGACCAAAAAGAAAGGCACGTTCGTGCGCTTTATGCCCGATTCCGAGGTATTCGAAACGGTGGAGTGGAACTACGACACCGTGGCCAAGCGTTTAAAGGAGCTTGCCTTTTTGAACAAGGGCGTAAAGATAAATTTAATCGACGAGCGCGAACAGTTCGCAATGCAGGAGGTCACCGCGGACGAGGGCGACGAAATTTCAATCGTCAAGGTACAGCTCCCCGCAAGAGAGCCCGTCAGCTATAAGTTCGACGGCGGCCTCGTCGACTTCGTAAATTACCTCAACGACGACAAAACCGCGCTCTATTCCCAGCCCCTGTATTATTCGGTAATAAAAGATATTCAGGTAAAGGGCGCGCCCGCAGGCAAAATCAAAATCGAGTTTGCGCTTTCCCACACCAAGGACGACGAGGAAAGCCTGTATTCTTTCGTAAACAATATTTCCACGGTGGAGGGCGGCTATCACGAGATAGGCTTCCACAACGGCCTTTTAAAGGCGGTCAACGAATACGCGAGAAATAACGGCGTATTGAAGTCCAAAGACCCGGCGTTTATCGCAGACGACGTAAAGGAGGGCTTGACCGCCGTACTCACCGTGCAGATGAACAACGTCGAGTTCGAGGGTCAGACAAAGACCAAGCTCGGCAACCCCGAAGTGAAGGCGCCCGTCGAGCAGGCCGTTATCGAGGGGATGACCGCGCTTATGAACGCGCGCGGCAACAAAGCGACTTTTGACGAGATTGCTAAGAAAGCCAAATTTGCGGCCGACGACAGAATAAAACACCGCGCCGAGCGCGACGTCGCCAAGGCCGCCAGCGAGAATGACGGTCTCAATTTAATAGGTAAGCTCGCGCCCTGTTCGGGCAAGAATCCCGACATGAACGAGCTGTTTATCGTCGAGGGCGACTCGGCGGGCGGCACGGCAAAGCAGGCGAGAGTCAGGCAGTTCCAATCCATTCTGCCCCTTAGAGGCAAGCCCTTGAACGTGCAGAAAAAAACGGCGCTTCAGGCGCTCCAGAACGAGGAGATTAAGACCCTCGTCTCCGCAATAGGCGCGGGCTTCAACCGCTCCTTCGAGGTGGAAAAGACCCGCTACAAAAAGGTCATAATCCTCTCCGACGCCGATCAGGACGGCATGCATATACGCTGTATTCTCCTCACGTTCTTTTTCAAATATATGCGCGATTTGGTCGCCGCGGGGTACGTCTATATCGGTATGCCCCCGCTGTATAAGGTGTACAAAAAGGACGTGGTGGAGTACGCCTACGACGACAAGGAGTTGGATGAAAAGATAAAAAAGGTGGGCAAGGGCTATTCCCTCCAACGCTATAAGGGTCTCGGCGAAATGTCGGCCGACCAGCTGTGGGACACGACCATGAACCCCGCCACGCGCAACTTAATTCAGGTCACGCTCGAGGACGTCTCCCTCGCCGCGTCTACTATAGAAATGCTTATGGGCGACAAAGTGGAGGGCAGAAAGCAATTCCTCGCCGAGAACGCCGACTTCAACAAGGTTGACGGCTTCATAGAGAAGGTCAACCTCGTCAAAGAAAAACAGGAAGAGGAGGGGGAATAATTTACTATGGCTAAAAAGAGAAACGACGACGGCTTCCAGACCATAATCCCACAGGGCAAGGTGTTCACCACGCCCTTAGAGGACGTAATGCCCCAATCGATGCTTCCCTATGCGGAATTCGTAATTTTAGACAGGGCCCTGCCCCGCGTGGAGGACGGCTTGAAGCCCGTCCAGCGCCGCATACTGTACACCATGGCCGAAATGGGGCTTACCCCCGATAAGCCGCACAAAAAGTCCGCAAGGATTGTCGGCGACTGTATGGGTAAATATCATCCCCACGGCGACAGCTCCGTCTACGACGCAATGGTCAGAATGGCCCAGCCCTTTAATATGCGCGCAACGCTGGTTAACGGCCACGGCAACTTCGGCTCGGTAGACGGCGACCCCGCCGCGGCTATGAGATATACCGAGGCGCGCTTGGAACCCCTCGCCTTGGAGCTTTTAAAGGACATCGACAAGGAGACCGTTCCCTTTTCTTTCAACTTCGACGACAGCCTCTTAGAACCCGACATACTCCCCGGAAGATACCCCAATCTTTTGGTGAACGGCGCCAACGGTATAGCCGTCGGCCTTGCCACAAACATACCCACGCACAACCTCACCGAAGTAATCGACGGCGTGTGCGCATATATCGATAACCCCCGCATATCTTTGGGGGAATTGATGAAAATCATACACGGGCCGGACTTTTCCACGGGCGGATTTATCATAGAAAACGAGCTCAAACAGGCCTACGAAACGGGCAAGGGCAGAATTACTCTGCGCGCCCGCTATTCGGTGGAAAACGGCGACAACGGCAAAAAGGAAATAATTTTTACCGAGCTTCCCTATCAGACCAACAAGGCGGAGCTTCTCCGCAAAATAATGATTCTGAAGGAGGAAAGAAAGGAGGCGCTTTCGGGCATT
Source organism: uncultured Clostridia bacterium (assembly GCA_964513195.1). Classification (GTDB taxonomy): domain Bacteria; phylum Bacillota; class Clostridia; order Christensenellales; family Borkfalkiaceae; genus Coproplasma. The sequence goes on from CAZELQ010000003.1 coordinate 44,486, forward strand.
TCCGATATCGTGGACGAGTCCGACCGCGCAGGCATGCGTGCGGTCATCTATTGCAAAAAGGACGCCGACGTCGACGCCATACTTGCCTTCCTTTTCAAGTATACCGACCTCGAATGTACCTTCGGTATCAATATGGTCGCCATTGCGGGAGGCAAGCCCCAGCAGCTCGGCCTTATCGACATAATCAAATACTACGTCGCATATCAGCGTCAGGTCATAATCCGCCGCACAAAGTACGAATTGAAGGAGGCGGAGGCGCGCTGCCATATCTTAGAGGGGCTGATAATCGGCGTCCATAATATCGACGAGGTCATCAAAATAATCAAGTCCTCGGAGAATACGCCCGTAGCAAGAAAGCGCTTGATGGAGAGCTTCGGCCTCTCCGAACGTCAGGCACAGGCCATTTTAGACTTGCGCCTCGCCCGTCTCGCCAAGCTCGAAATACGGAAGCTGGAGGAGGAACTCGCCGACCTGCAAAAGCGCATAAAGCGCCTCAAAGCCATATTGGAGAGCAGGGAAAAGCAGATGAACCTCGTCAAGAGCGAAATGCGCGAAATCCGCGACAAGTACCCCTGTCCGAGAAAGTCCGAAATCGTGAAATCGTTAGAGGACATAAAGGTATTCCGTCAGGACGTGAAGCGCGCCGCAACCGATTGGGTGCTCGCTATAACCGCGGGCGACAACATAAAGTTCATAGACAAGGTGGAGTTCGACCAAAAGCGCAAAAAGCCGTCGGCTTCAACATATCGGGCAGACGGGCTCTATAAACGCACTGCGGTTGCCCGTTCGGACGGCGCCGCGCTCATATTCACCAATTACGGCAACTGCGTGAGGGTCGACCTCAACGAATACGAGGCAAGCGGTATGGGCGGCGCGGGGATTAAGCTTAAGGAATTCTACGACGCGGCCCTCCGCGGCGAAAAGCCCGTCGGAATTTTCCCCTTGGGCGAAACCGTGCCCGTGGGAGAGCTTCTGTTCTTCACGCGGCAGGGTACGGTAAAACGCAGCCCTTGGGAGGAGTATTCGCTCTCCCGTCAGGTGTTCCCCGCAATCAAATTAAAGACGGGCGACGAGGTGATAAACGTCGAGAAGTTCGACCCCGACGACGGTTGCACTCTCTGCTTCGTGACCAAGGAAGGCATCTGCCTCAACGCCGACAAGGACGACGTTCCCTCGCAAGGGCGCGTTACGGGCGGCGTAAGGGGAATACTGTTAAACGACGGCGACGAGGTAGTGTTCGCAACGCAGTTCTACGGCGAGGGCGAAATTATAATAGTTTCCGACCAAGGCTGCGCCAAGCGCGTAATAGCCTCGCTGTTCCAGCCCATAGGCAGGGGCAGAAAGGGAATGATGATCGTCGACAATAAATCCAAGGTGCTGTTCGCCGACTACGTCACGGTGCCCTATAAGCTGGGCATAGTGCGTACGGACAACTCTCTCGAGGAAATAGACACCGAAGATATAACCATAGAGCCCCGCCCGTCAAAGGGTAAGCCGCTCGCACGGGCTTCCGAAGTGGTTGGCGCGGTCGCCTTAAAGTACCGCTCCGACTTCGACGGCGGCAATATGCAAATCAAGTTCTGAAAACGCCATAATCCTTAATTGACCCGACAATATGCCGCAGTTAATGCGATATTTTACTTATAAGCGCGCCGCGTACGCGCGTTCCGCTCAGGGGAAAAAGTTTAAAATATTGCAATATTTACTAAAAAAAGCTTTTACATACAGTGTAAAATATTGTAAAATAGAAGACGGTAAATTCAAAAAATACGATTCGGAGTTTCTATAGATAATGGGATTACTTAATTTTCTCTCCAATTCCGACAGCCGCAAGTCTGTCAAAAAGTTAGACAAGCTTGCCAATAAGGTCGAGGCGTTGGAGCCTAAGTACGCGGCTATGTCCGACGAAGAATTAAAGAGCCAGACGGGCATTTTCAAGGAAAGGCTAAAGGCCGGCGAAACGCTCGACGACATCATGTTCGACGCCTTCGCGGCGCTCAGAGAGGCAAGCTGGCGCGTACTCAAAATGAAGCACTTCCACGTGCAGATTATCGGCGGCATCTGCCTTCATCAGGGTCGTATAGCCGAGATGAAAACGGGCGAGGGCAAGACCCTCGTTTCCACGCTGCCCGCCTACCTCAACGCGTTGACGGGCAAGGGCGTGCATATCGTAACCGTAAACGACTACCTCGCGAAGCGCGACGCCGAGTGGATGGGAAAGGTACACAAGTTTATGGGGCTTACCGTCGGCGTGGTCGTCCCGGGAATGACCGACGATGAAAAGCGCGTCGCTTACAACTGCGACGTTTTGTACGCCACGAATAACGAGCTTGGCTTCGATTATCTTCGCGACAATCTCAAGACCTCCATACCCGCAATGGTGCAGAGAGAGCTCAACTATTGCATAATCGACGAGGTCGACTCGATTTTAATCGACGAGGCGAGAACGCCCCTCATTATTTCGGGCAAGGGCGAGGAGAGCAGCGCGCTCTACCAGCAGGTTGACGCGTTCGTCCGCAGGCTGCACGGCGGCTTCGACGACGACAAAAAGGAAGCGGAGAGCAAGGCGCCCATTCACAAGAAAAAGAACCAACAGCTCACCGAGGAAGAGGAAGAGGTCAACAGAAAGCTCGAGGCCATACGCAAAGATATGGAAACTTGGGACTATATCATCGACAGGCAGGACAAATCGGTAACCATAACCGAATTGGGCGCGGCCAAGGCCGAGCAGTTTTTCCACATAAAGAACCTCGGCGATATCGAAAACGCCGACTTAAACCACCATATACAGCAGGCCCTCAAGGCGCACGAGCTGTTCGCCCGCGACGAAAACTATATCGTCACGCAGGACGGCGAGATAATGATAGTCGACGAGTTTACCGGCCGTCTTATGGTCGGCAGGCGTTATTCCGACGGACTTCATCAGGCTATAGAGGCAAAAGAACACGTTAAGGTGCGCGAGGAGAACAGAACTCAGGCGACCGTTACGTTCCAAAACTATTTCAGGCTGTACAAAAAGCTGTCGGGAATGACGGGTACCGCCAAGACCGAGGAGGCCGAATTCCGCACTATTTATTCCCTCGACGTCGTGGTGATTCCGACTAACCGCCCCATACAGCGTAAGGATTCGCCCGACGTAATCTTCGCCACGGTGGAGAGCAAGAAAAAGGCAATCGTAAAAGAGGTGACGGAGCGCCACGAAAAGGGGCAGCCCGTCCTGATAGGTACGGTAACCGTAGACAAGTCGGAAGAGATTGCAAGGCTACTTCTGAGAAACGGCATAAAGCACAATATTTTGAACGCCAAGAACCACGAGAGAGAGGCCGAAATAGTCGCGCAGGCGGGCCGCTTCGGCGCAGTCACAATCGCCACCAATATGGCGGGACGCGGCACCGATATTCTTCTCGGCGGCAACCCCGAGTACCTCGCCAAAAAGCGTATGAGGGAGGAGGGCTACGACCACGATATGATAGAGGTCGCCATTTCCTATGCGGACAGGGAATTCACCCCCGAAGAGGAAAAGGCGCGCGCCCGTTACGCCGAGCTGTACGCAAAGTATAAGGCGGAAACCGACGAGGAAAAGAAAAAGGTTATAGAGGCGGGCGGATTGTGTATTTTGGGCACCGAGCGCCACGAATCGCGCCGCATAGACAACCAGCTCCGCGGCCGTGCGGGCCGTCAGGGCGACGTCGGCGCGTCGGTATTCTTCGTTTCCTTGGAGGACGACCTCGCAAAGCGCTTCGGCGGCGAGCGGCTTAAATCAATCTATACCGCCCTTTTGGACGAGGACGAGAGCCTGCAATCCAAAATGATTTCCCACTCCATAGAAAACGCGCAAAAGGCAATCGAGGGGCGCAACTTCGGTATGCGTAAGCACACCCTCCAATACGACGAGGTTATGAACGAGCAGAGAAAGCTCATCTACGCCGAAAGGTTGAAAGTGCTCCGCGGCGCGGACGTCCACGACCAGATTTTAAAATATATTCCCGACTACGTTGAAAAAATCGTCAACGAGACGGTCAACGTCAACGCCCTGCCCGAACAGTGGGACGGCGCGGCTTTGACCGACGCGCTAAGGCGCAAGGTCTACCCCGAGGGCTTCGACTTCGAAATTACCGAAGAAAGGCTCGCCAAGTGGGACTACGACGCGGCGATACAAAAGATAACCAAGGAAGTAACGCAGGGCTACGAACAGCTTACGGCCGATATCGCGGAAATGACGCAGGGGCAGATAGATATGCACGTCATAGAGCGCCACGTTCTCCTCTCTATGGTCGACAGGTATTGGGTCGAGCATATCGACCTTATGGACCAGCTCAGAAAGGGCATAGGCCTGCGCGGCTACGCCCAGCAGGACCCCGTCATCGCCTACAAGGAAGAGGGGCACGAAATGTTCGAGGAGATGATAGAGCGTATTCAGACGGCGACCATAGTCGCACTGTTAAAGTCCAAGGTACGCCGCAACGGGCAGGAAACTACGGCTCCCCGCCGCGCACCCGTGCAGAACGCACCCGTGCAGAACGCACCCGTACAGAACGCGCCCGCTCCCCAAAGCGTTCCCCGAAAGGCGGAGGAAAAGCCTTTCGTACCCAAGCCCGTAGACGGCGACGGCAACTTCGTTTCAAAGGACAAACAAATCCACCGCCCCAAAAAGTAAGCGTGCGCGTGGCGCCCCATACATGGTCATCCTAAGCGGGGTTACAGGTCATCCCGAGCGAAGTCGAGGGATCCCACAAACGCAGTCCGTTAACCTCTTGCCTTCCCCCCTTAGTAAAGGGGGAAGGTGGCACCGCAGGTGACGGATGAGGGATGTGTAATAAGGTCAAGATTTACCAATCCTTCCTCAGTCTTGCTACGCAAGACAGCTCCCTCCTTCACGTAG
>CAZELQ010000004.1:0-32631 GCA_964513195.1 uncultured Clostridia bacterium
TCAGTATACTACTCCGCAAGCAAAATATCAAGCGCGTGATATATCTGTTTGGCGGCGCTTTCGGCGCCGCCTGGGAAATAAGCGGACGGAGCCGTGTTGACAACCCTTTCCGTTTTTGTTATAATAATCGGACAGGGAAAAGAAATGAATAAAGAATTGTTAAACGCGGAAACCGAAGAGGAGAAAACGGCTCCCGAAGGCGGGTTGTCCGGAGAAGTTACCGATATTGCCGACGAGCCGCAGAAAGGGGACGTAACCGCCGGCGGCGAAACGCAGGAAGAGGGCGTGGAGGAAACTGATGCGGGCGTGCTCGGCGAAAACCTCGTAGGGGAATTTTCCTTTCATATCGCGGCCAGGGCGATGGGCAAGGTTATGCGCGTGCCCGAAAAGGTTATTTCCTACATGGTTTCGTTCGTCTATCTCGTCGTCGGCGTGCTGTGCGTTTCGCTTACTCAACATATCGAGGCCTATCTGCCGTATATCGTCGGCAGCCTTATGTCGGCGTTTGCGGTGGCGCAGTTCGTGATTGCGATAATCGGGAAGGAGTATAAAAACCCCAAAGGCAGCAAAGTTGCCTCCCCGCTGATAATTTTATTGCTCGGCATATTCATTTTGGTTGAGCATGAGTGGGGGCACACGTTTATACCCGTACTGTGGGGTCTTTTCGGTCTTTACGAGGGCGCCCAAGCTTTTAACCACGCTGTATCGAGAATAGCGCGCGGACTCAATCCCGCCTACTTCATTATTAAGGGCGTAATCGAGGTCGGGGTGGCCTTTCTTCTGTTGTATAAGCCCGAAGAATACGCCGAGCTGCACATAATCGTATTCGGCATATCGCTGATATTCGACGGCATAACGCATATGCCGCCTATCAAGAAGTTGTTGACGGGGAGATAAGATGAAAGCTTCTAATTGGGATTTGATGAGGCTGGCTTCCGCCTTTGACGGGGAGTTCTGCCTCTCGGATTTTTCGCCCGAGGAGATTGACGAGCTGTTGGGGTATATAGAGGACGCCGACACCGTCGAGGACGTCCGCCGCAAGTATTTCGAGTTTTACGACGACGTTAAGGATAGGACGTTGCATAAGCATAAGTGGAGCGATTAAAGCTGCTTCGCACAATGGGATCCTTCGACTTCGGGCTGCGCCCTCCGCTCAGGATGACCGCATAAAAAACGCTCCGCGCCGCCTTGGTCGTGTACTTCTGTGTACACTCCCTGCGGTCGGTGCTCGCGCTCCTGCTCTTGCTTGTATCTAATCGGAGTGACGGGCCGGGCGGGTTAGCCGTCATTGCGCCCCTCGGCGTCATTGCGAGAAGTGCACAGCACTTCGCGGCAATCCGGAAGTCTTAAGCGGTGCAAGACTTCGTACTTCGGGATTATCGCGTCGCTACGCTCCTCATAATGACAGCGTGGGGAACCTTTTAATTCTGCATTCCAAATTTTAAAAAAAAGTGCCGCGCGGAAATTTTTCCGCGCGGCTTTTCTTCTTTTTTTAAATCACATAACCACTATATTGCACTCTTCGAAGAGCCCCTTATATTCCTTGGGGAACTTGTCGTCGGTTATAAGCACGTCAATGTCCTCTATGTGGGCGAAGGTGTAGGGATTTATTTTGCCTATCTTCGAGCTGTCGAGCATCATATATACGTGGCGGGCTTTCCGGAACACCTGCTTTAAAAGGTCGCTTTCTATCTGGCTGTTGCAGGAAAAACCGTTTTCGGGAGTGAACGCGGTCGCCGAAACTATCGCCAGCTCGAAATTGGTCGCCGCGAAATATTCCTTGGCGGCCGGCGACGAGGTGGAAAGATTGTCCTTCATAAGCTGGCCGCCGACTATGGTAATATTCACGTTCTTTTTTTGTGCAAGCTCCATAGCAACCGCAATGCCGTTGGTAAAGATATTGCAGTTTATGTCGGGTATTTCCTTGGAAAGGTACATAGCCGTCGTGCCGCCGTCCAGAAACAGCGAAATTCCCTCGTCGATAAGCGTGGCCGCTTTCTGGGCTATCACCAGCTTCGCGTCGGTGTTTATAGTTGTCTTCTTGATATACGCCTCGCCGGAAACCTTCTGGACCTCCTTGACCGACATGGCGCCGCCGCGTACGCGGATTATGCGCCCGTCCTCTTCAAGCTGGTACAGATCGCGCCTCAGCGTCATCTGGGAAACGTTGGGAAATTCCTTTTCCAGCTGTTCAAGCGTCATCTTGCCGCGTTTGTCCAGAATTTCGGCAATCTCTTCAATTCTTTCGCGTTTCATAAAAGCGTGCTCCTTTGTTAAAATTTAACACATATTTTTTACGGTAATGATATTGTATATCATAATTGGCCTGCCGTCAAGTGAAAATAAGGTTAAAGTGACAAATATTTCAAATATTTGTTAGAAATTTTCAAAATTGCCGCCGTTAATTTAAAACGCGTGAGCCGACGAATATTGAGTTGATTTTTGAGAGGTAAAGTTATATAATAACTTTGATTATGCAAAACGCGCGCAAGTTCAGATTGCCTGCGGCAGCATTGGTTGCCCTGAGCTTTTTAGTCATAATAATTATAGGCACGTCGCTTCTGTGTATGCCCTTTGCGGCAAAGGACGGAAAGGTTAACTTTCTCAACTCGTTTTTTACCGCTACCAGCGCAAGCTGCGTGACGGGGCTAATCGTCGCGGACACCTTTACCCACTGGACCTATTTCGGACAGGCGGTAATCCTGCTCCTGATTCAGGTGGGCGGTCTGGGGTTCATAACCATAATTTCGCTGTTTACCCTATACGTTAAAAAGCGCACAAGTCTTTCGCAAAGGAAGCTGGCGGCTCAGTCCACGGGCAGTATAAATATGGTAAGCACCAAGCAGCTGGTTAAAATTATTCTGCTTGGGACGCTGATTTTCGAATTTTCGGGCGCCTTTCTTCTGAGTATTTCCTTTATACGGGATTACGGCTGGGGTATGGGCATATGGCAGGCCGTGTTTACTTCCGTTTCGGCGTTCTGTAACGCGGGCTTCACCGTTACGGGCGCAAACGGCGGCAATTCGCTGTGCGATTACCTGGGCGACCCATTGGTTATGCTTGTGGTAAGCCTTCTTATAATCACGGGCGGCATAGGCTTCTTTGTCTGGAGCGACGTCGTGCACCACGGTATTCACCTTAAAAAATATTCCTTTCACTCGAAAATCGTGCTCGCCGTTACGGGCGTGCTTATTCTCGGCGGCTGGCTACTTTTCGGACTGTTCGAATGGAACAACCCCTATACCATAGGCGGAGAGAGCGCGGGTACCAAAATTTTGGCCTCGCTGTTTATGTCGGTTACGCCGAGGACGGCGGGCTTCAACGCGGTAGACTACTCTAAAATGTCGCCTGCGGGTCTGGCGCTCACCGACGTGTTTATGCTTATCGGCGGCAGCCCCGGCTCTACCGCGGGCGGTATGAAGACGACCACTCTCGCGGTTTTCTTCCTCTCCATGCTTGCCACGGCGCGCAGAAAGGACGAGGTGCAGCTGTTCAAGCGCAGGTTCGAGAACGACGCGGCCCATCAGGCCAACGCCATATTCGGCTTGTATATTCTCGTGACGGTTATCAGCGTTTTCATCATCTGCGGTGTGGAGGGTAGCAACGTGCCATTGGACTTCGTTGTGTTTGAGGTGTCCTCGGCCGTCGGTACGGTGGGGCTTTCCTGCGGGATTACGGCGGGGCTGCACGCGGTGTCCAAGCTGGTTTTGATCGTGCTTATGTTTATAGGCAGGGTCGGCGGGTTTACGCTTATGCTGCTGTTTACGGGCGAGAAGAAGCCCGTCGCAATGTCGAGGGTGTCCGAACACATTATAGTGGGCTGACGGAAATTATCACGAATAAATTTACGGGAATAATATAATATGAAAAAGTCGGTTTTAATTATAGGATTGGGTAGATTGGGCAGTCACCTTGCCCAAAAAATGCAGGACTTGGGTCACGACGTAATGATACTTGACAACAGGGAGGAGAAAATTACCCGCCTCGCCTCGCGGTTTGCCGACGCGCAGATTGCAGAGTATACCAACGAGGACGTTTTGGCCGCTCTCGACATACCCTCGTTCGATATCTGTTTCGTCACGGCGGGCAACGATTTGGAAGCGGTAATGCTTACCACTATAATGCTTAAAAAGCTGGGCGCGAAATACGTCGCCTCCAGAGCACGCGACGATATACAGTGCGAGCTTTTGAAGAAAATCGGCGCCGACGAGATAATATACGCCGACGGTGAGACGGCCGACAAGCTCGCCATACGCCACGCGGGCAACAACATATTCGACTATATCGCCCTTGCGGACGGGTACGCCATATTCGAGGTGCCCATTTTAAAGAGCTGGGAGGGCAAGTCGATTATAGAGCTTGACGTGCGCAAGAAATTCAAAATCAACATTATCGCGATTAAGCGCGGCGAGGCGCTCGACCCCTCGCCCATGCCCGACTTCGTTTTCGCCGAGGGCGACCACATATTCGTGATAGGCAAATCGCAGGACGTGTTCAAGCTTAGCGCCAAAACCTGACAGGATTTAGAAATTGTTTTTTAAAAAATTGAGAATGGACATCGATGCGGCGATGAGAAACGACCCCGCCGCACGCAATAAATTCGAGATATGGCTGACCTATTCGGGGGTTAGGGCATTATCGCGCCACAGACGCGCGCATTTTTTCTACCGAATACATTTAAAGCTTATTGCCCGCATTATAAGCCAGCGCACCAAGCGCATAACGGGAATCGAAATACACCCTGCGGCTAAGATAGCGCCGGGGGTATTCATCGACCACGGCGAGGGCGTGGTGATAGGAGAAACAGCCGAGGTGGGCACGGGCACCGTGCTGTATCAGGGCTGTACCTTGGGAGGTACGGGTAAGGAAACGGGCAAGCGCCACCCCACCGTGGGCGAAAACTGCGTTATATCTGCGGGCGCAAAGGTTTTGGGCAACATTACCGTAGGAGATTTTGCCAAGGTCGGCGCGGGCGCCGTAGTGCTGCGCAACGTTCCCCCGCACGCAACCGTCGTGGGCATACCCGCGCGGGTGGTAAGAATAGGGGGCAGCAAGGACTGCATAGACCTTGCGCAGGAAAAGGAGGACCCCATGCTCAAAGAGCTGTGCGCACTGAGGGAAAGAGTTTTCGCGCTCGAACAAAAACTCGGCATTGAATATGAGGCTGATATAGATGAAGATATACAACACTCTGACGAGGAGTAAGGAAGAGTTTATACCTCTCGAGGGCAATAAGGTAAAGATGTACGCCTGCGGTATAACCGTTTCGGGCGAGGCGCATATCGGCCACGGCTTTCAGGCGCTCATTTACGATATAATCCGCAAGTATCTCGAAAAGAAGGGGTATAGCGTGACGTACGCCCGCAACTATACCGACGTCGACGACAAGATTATCGCGCGCTCCAAGGAAACGGGCATACCCGCCGATAAGTACGCGGAGATGATGATAGACAAAATCGATTCCGTAATGCGCGAGATGGACATAGACGACCCCACTCTCTGGCTTAAGGCGACCGAGAATATCGGCAATATCATAGACTTTATTACCGCGCTGATTGAAAAGGGCAGCGCCTACGCCGTGCCCTGCGGCGACGTCTACTTCGACGTGACGAGCTTTAAAGGCTACGGCTGTCTTTCAAACCGTTCGGTGGAAGATATGCTCGACGGAGTGCGCGTAGAGAACGGCGAAGAAAAGAAAAACCCCGCCGACTTCGCGCTTTGGAAGGCCGCAAAGGAGGGGGAGATAAGCTGGGATTCCCCTTGGGGCAAGGGCAGACCCGGTTGGCACATAGAGTGTTCGGCGATGAACAGGGCGGCTTTCGGCGAGCAGATAGACATTCACGGCGGCGGCAGGGATTTAATCTTCCCCCACCACGAGAACGAGATAGCCCAGACCGAGAGCCTTACGGGCAAACGGTTCGTAAAGTATTGGACGCACAACGGGCTTATAAAGGTAAACGGGCAGAAGATGTCCAAGAGCCTCGGCAACAGCCTGCTTTTGGAGGACTTGCTCAAAAAGTACACCAACGAAGCCATTAAGTTCGCGCTTCTTTCCACCAACTACCGCAACGACATAAATATTACGGACAATCTTTTCCCCGACGCGGAAAAGCATTTGACGGGCTTTTACCGCATAATATACGCCGCCGAAGAGAAATTCGGCAAGGGCGGAAAGGGCAACGCGGAGATAGATAAACGCTTTGACGAGTGCATGGACGACGACTTCAACACGGCGCTCGCGCTGTCCGATTTGTTCGGTTTGTTTAAGACCGCCGCGGCAAAGCTTTCCGCGGGCGACGGCTCCTGCGCGGACGATATAGCGCAGATTAAAAAGACGTATTCGCTTCTCGGCTTGTTCAAAAAGGAAGCGGCGGACTATCTTGCCGAAGCCGCTAAGAAGTCGGACGCGGGCGACGTACCCGAAGAGGTAAAGGCGTTGGCGGACAGGCGTTGGCAGGCTAAACTTGAAAAAAATTGGGCGGAGGCGGACGCCTTGCGCGCGCAGATAGACGCCCGCGGGTACACCGTAAAGGACGCCAAAGACGGCTACGAAATTATTAAAAAATAGAGGCATAGAAAGATGAAAGAGTATAAGGTCGAGCGCGTAAAAAACGAAAATGAAGCGGAAGCTAAAATGAACGAACGCGCAAAAGAAGGCTGGCGGGTTGTTTCTACGGCATATTGGTACAAAATTAAAGACGGTTTGACAATTACGTTCGAAAGAGAAAAAACAGAGGATATAGAATAATATGAAAGAACTGACCAGCGAAAGCTTACGCAAAATGTATCTCGATTTCTTTAAGAGCAAGGGGCACGCCGTTATCGCGTCTGCCTCGCTCATCCCCGAAAACGACCCCACCGTCTTGTTTACGACGGCGGGTATGCATCCGCTTGTGCCCTATCTTCTGGGCGAAAAGCACCCCGCGGGCACGAGGCTCTGCGACGTGCAGAAGTGCGTGCGTACGGGCGACATAGACGAAGTCGGCGACAGCAGTCACTGCACTTTCTTCGAGATGCTCGGCAACTGGTCGCTCGGCGACTACTTCAAGGACGAAATGATACCTTGGTCGTTCGAATTTCTGACCTCGCCCGAATACCTCGGAATTCCCGTTGAGGACATTGCCGTAACCTGTTTTGCGGGCGACGGCGACTGCCCCCGCGACGACGAGAGCGCAAATAAGTGGATAGAGTGCGGTATTCTTCCCCAAAACGTTTACTTTTTGCCCAAGAGCGGCAACTGGTGGGGACCCGCGGGCACGACCGGCCCCTGCGGTCCCGATACCGAAATGCACATAATACGCAACCACGCGGAGGCGGACAAGCTTGGCAGCGACCGGTTCGACGACGCGCCCAAGGGCACCTTCCTCGAAATTTGGAACGACGTATTTATGCAGTACAACAAAAACGAGGAAGGCAAATACGAGCCGCTTAAACAGCGCAACGTCGATACGGGTATGGGCTTGGAGCGCACGCTCTGTATTTTAAACGGCAAGGAGAGCGTCTACGAAACGGATATATTCGAAGGCGCCGTTTTAAAGCTTGAAGAGCTTACGGGTATAAAGTACGGAACCGACCCCGACACTACCAAAGCGTTCCGCGTCGTATTGGACCACGTGCGCACCGCGACCTTTATGCTGGGCGATACTAAGGGCGTCGTGCCCTCCAATACCGACCAAGGCTATATACTGAGAAGAATTATAAGAAGAGCCGTGCGCTTCGGCAGAAACGTAGGGCTTCCCCGTGGCGCGCTCAACGAGATTTCCAAGGAGATAATCAAAAAGTATGCCGACGTATACCCCGAGCTGGTCGCAAACGCCGCAAAGATAGAGGAAGAGCTCAACAAGGAAGAGGCCAAATTTTTAAAGACCTTGACGCAGGGCATTAAGGAGTTCGAGAAGGTAGTCGCGGCGCTTCCCGCAGGCGGAGAGATTGACGGCGTTACGGCGTTCCACCTGTACGACACCTACGGCTTCCCCGTGGAAATAACCGTTGAGATGGCGGCGGAAAAGGGATTTAAGGTAGACGTTAAGGGCTACGGCGCGGCGTACGCGGAGCATCAGGAAAAGTCGCGCGCGGGCAGCGAGCAGAAGTTTGCCTGCGGTCTTGCCGACCACAAGGAGGAAACCACCAACCTGCATACGGCAACCCACCTTTTGCACGCCGCGCTCAAAAAAGTGTGCTCGCCCGATATCGCGCAGAAGGGCTCCAACATAACCGAAGAAAGGCTGCGCTTCGACTTCAATTTCTCCCGTAAACTTACGCCCGAAGAGGTTAAGGCGGTGGAAGATATGGTAAACGAAGTCATCGCGCAGGACGTTCCCGTCGTAATGAAGGAGATGTCATTGGAGGAGGCCAAGAGGGAGGGCTTTACGGGTCTTTTCGAGAGCAAGTACGGCGAGACGGTAAAGACCTATTCGATAGGCGAGTTTTCCAAAGAGATATGCGGCGGCCCCCACGCGGAGAGTACCGGTAAGCTCGGAACGTTTAAAATAGCCAAGCAGGAGAACGTGTCCGCCGGCGTAAAGAGAATAAAAGCCGTACTTATAAAGTAATAATAATGTAATAAATTCAGCCGCGCCGTGCAAAAAAAACACGGCGCAAAAAAGTTTATTAAAAAAATAAAAAACTTTATCAACCAAACGCAAAACGGCTTGACTTAACAGGCATTTAATAATAAAATAGTTTTACATTGACGGAAATAAAGAAAAAAACGGTTAAAAAATATCGGTTTCCATGCGGGAAACCGGTTAGGAGAAAACAATGAAAACCTATATGGCAAACGCCCAGACAGTTGAAAGAAAGTGGTACGTCGTCGACGCGGCAGGTCTTCCTTTGGGCAGATTGGCTTCAAAGGTTGCCGCTGTTCTTCGCGGCAAGAATAAGCCCACCTTTACTCCCAACGTCGATTGCGGCGATTTCGTGATAATAATAAATTCCGATAAAGTCGTCCTCACCGGCAAAAAGCTCGAGGACAAATTCTATAGATATCATACCGGCTATATCGGCGGACTCAAGGAAATCGCATACAAGAAGATGCTCGCCGAGAAGAGCGACCTTGCCGTATACGAAGCGGTAAGGGGTATGCTTCCCAAGAACTCTTTGGGCAGAGATATGATTAAGAAGCTGAGAGTATACAAGGGTGCGGAGCACAACCATTCCGCACAGAAGCCCGAAGAACTCAAATTATTTTAAGGGGAGAGGAGAGAAAATATGGCTAAGGCTAATTTGAAGAAAAAGTTGCAGTTTTGGGGCACGGGCAGAAGAAAGAAGGCAATCGCCCGCGTTCGCCTCATCCCCGCAGGTACGGGCACTATAGTTATAAACGAGAGGGCGTTCGAGGACTATTTCCCTCAGGGCCTCGTTCAGTATCAGGTTAAGCAGCCCCTCGCTCTGTTGGGCGTCGAAGGCAAGTACGACGTTATGGTAAACGTGTACGGCGGCGGCTATACCGGTCAGGCGGGCGCAATCCGTTTGGGTATTGCCCGCGCTCTTTTGCAGGCGGAGCCCGATTGCAGGGCTGCACTGAAGAAAGAGGGCTTCCTCACCCGCGATTCCCGCGTAAAGGAAAGAAAGAAGTACGGCTTGAAAAAAGCTCGCCGCGCACCTCAGTTCTCGAAGAGATAAAAAAAGAAAAAACCACCCGACAGGGTGGTTTTATTTGTGTCTGCGGCTCTTCGCTCTATACGGCCGCGCTTTTGCAAATTAAGGCAAATAATTTTTCATTTGCCTATTGATTTTTGCGGGCGGTTATATTATAATGATATTATCAAATTCAGGGGGTATTTTATGAAGAATGTTATCGTAGGACAGTCAGGCGGACCTACTTCGGTTATAAACTCCAGCCTTCTCGGCGTTTTCAAGACGGCCAAGGACAGGGGCGCCGACGTTGTCTACGGCATGGTGCACGGCATTAAGGGGCTTTTGGACGGCGACGTCGTCGACCTCTCAACGCAGATTAAGAACGACTTGGACATGGACCTTTTAAAGCGCACTCCGTCGTCTTTCCTCGGCTCGTGCCGCTATAAGCTGCCCGCAATAGAGGGCAACGAAGCCACCTACGACAAAATTTTCGCAACGCTTAAAAAGCTGGACATATACGCTTTCTTCTATATCGGCGGTAACGACTCTATGGACACCATCGACAAGCTGTCCAAGTACGGCAGGAAGATAGGCAGCTCCATTCGCTTTATGGGTTGTCCCAAGACCATCGATAACGACCTTGCGATAACCGACCATACGCCCGGCTACGGCTCCGCCGCAAAGTATATCGCGGCGACTACCAAGGAGATAATCCGCGACGGTCTCGTATACGATTACCCCGTCGTTTCGGTAATAGAGGTAATGGGCAGAAACGCGGGCTGGCTTACCGCCGCCGCGGCGCTTGCCAAGGGCGAGGACTGCGAGGGGGTCGATATGATTTACCTCCCCGAGAGAGTGTTCGACGTTGACGAATTCGTCGCTAAAACGGGCGAGCTTTTAAAGCAGAACCGCTCTATAGTTATAGCCGTTTCGGAGGGTGTTAAGGTTGCAGACGGCAGATACGTCTGCGAATTAGCCGACCACGTTGACTACGTGGACGCATTCGGGCATAAGCAGCTGGCCGGCACGGCGCGCTATCTTGCGGGCAAGGTTGCCGAAAAGTACGGCGTCAAGACCCGCGCCATAGAGCTCTCGTCTCTCCAGCGTTGCGCCGCGCACATAACTTCGCGTATAGACGTGACCGAGGCGTTCAACTCGGCGGGCGCGGCCGTAAAGGCGGCGTTCGAGGGCAAGACGGGTATGGTCGCCTGCCTTAAACGCGTTTCGGACGACCCCTATATGTGCATAACCGAGCTTGCCAACGTCAGCGATATAGCCAACGTGGAGAAGAAGGTGCCCGACGAGTGGATTACCCCCGACGGTACGTACGTCACCGCAGAGCTTGTACACTACATACGTCCTCTTATTCAGTCCGAAATTACCCCGCTGTGGGTAGACGGTCTGCCCAGACACTTAAGGCTGGTTAAATAAAACTTGATTTCAGCGGGGCGCGGCGTTCAGCCGCGCCCTTTGATTTTGTAGGCCATCTGCTCGTGCCTCGTAATGACGTCCGCCATAACGTTGCGGGCGGGCGTCTCCTCTTTTTGGGCGGATCGGGCGTCAGGGGCCGTGGGCGCCGCTTCCTTGTGTTGCTCCGCGTGTGCTCCGTCGGAGCCGGAAAGCGCCGCGAGCGTCTTAAATATATTGAACAGGTCGAAGTTTTCCGTAAATAAATTCTCCTTTTTTAGTCTATTTTTGGTTAAACCCGTCCGTTTTTTATTGCACAAACGGCTTGATTGTTGTATAATTATCGGGTATAGGCGTTATAGCCATCTTTTTGCGTGCAATTTTTTAACGCAAACTACGGAGTTATTATGCGTAAACGTTTTACTAAAATCGTATGTGTCGCGGTAGCTGCGGCTTCCGCCGCATCCTTTGCGCTCTTCCCCGCGTGCAGCGGCGGCTATAAGGGCGTGACTATGGACTCTTCCGCAAGCGTTCAGTCCAACGGCGGCTTTCTCGTCGAGACTGCCGACTACGTCTACTTTATAAACGGCAAGGCGGCGAACACCGACGAAAATAATTACGGCTCGGTTCTGAAAGGGTCTGTCCAGCGCCTCAAGAGGAGCGACGTAGACTCGGGCTATTACGGCAATTCGGAAACCGTTGTGCCCTCGGTCATATATGCGGGCAGCTATAACGCGGGGCTGTATATCTACGGCGACTATATCTATTATACGACCCCTTCGAACCAAAGGGATATCGACGGCAACGTGCTCAACACCAACCTCGATTTCAAGCGCACCAAGCTTGACGGCACGGGTACCGAGCTGCTTTGGCAATGCACCGACAACACGGTCGATTACCGCTACGTCGAAGTCGGCGACGTCGTATATATTCTGTACGCGCTCTCCGAAAATCTTTACGGTACGTCGGTTACCGATATTCACTCCGTAAATTGCGGCACCAAGGCGGACACCATACTTGCCTACAACGTCGGCTCGTACGTTTTCGATACCGAGAACGCGGAAAATCCCTACGCTTACTATACGATGAGCGTACCCAGAATTTTGGGCGGCAGCGACACTTGGTCGTATAACCAGATGTACAGGGTCAGGGCCGACCAGACGACCTCGCCCAGAGAGTATGATTTTTCCGAAATAGAGGACTACGACGCGGCAGAGGACCCCGTGTATATCAATTTGGGCGACTACGTGTTCGACGGCATCAGCATGCTAAACTACTCTTCGGAGAGAATTTCGCAGTTCAGCTATGCGCATTATTCCGGCAAGGCGTATACCTTAAATAACTCCGACTACACCTACGAGTTTAAGTGGTACAGAGACGGCAAGCTGTACTATACGAGAAAGAGCGGCGAAACGAGTAGCATTACGAGTATGTTCACGCTGGCCGATGACGACCTCTCCGCCGCAGACGGGCACGTTAAGTCCGACTGGGACGCGATAGAGAAGAACGCGGAGCAGTCGCCTTTCATCTACGGCTCCGATACCACCGAGTATACTTTCTTCGAAAAGGACGGCGTGGAATACGCTTTGTGCCTTGGCTCGGACGGCATTTCCCGCACGGTTGTGGAAAACGGACAGCTGGGTAAAAAGAAGATTCTTTGCGCCGACGCGTCGGCTACTTTGCTCGATTTGCGCGAGGAGAACGGCGTGCTCAATCTATATTATTCAAAGACGGGCGGTAACGGCTACACCGTAAACAGATTGGCCGTGGACGGCAGCGACGACGAGTACGACAAGATGTCTACCGAGACGGAGCCGAGCGATTCGCTTACGTACACGGCGACGGCAATTCTCGACCTCGACGCGTGCACCGATTGGTATTTGCCCGAGTTCGTCGGCAATACTCTGTTCTTCGCCTCGGAGACGACGGGTATGAGCGAGTTCAACTATATTATGGCGTGCGACCTCACGGGCGAAAACGGCATTATGACCAACAAGGAGATAAAGGATTTCAACGAATTGTACGAGGGCGTGACCGAAGATATCGAGGCGTACGACGACGTGACCAATTCGGACGGAACGGCTTCCTACGAGAACCTTTCCGCCGCGCTCAAATACGAGTTCTACACGCGCGACAACGCCTATCTCTCCGAGCTTATACAAGCTTACATGGATATCGAGGACAGGGACGAGGAATATCTCTACTCCAAGGATTCCGTAGCCATTTATAACGACTTTATCACGGCCGACGGCGATTGGGCGGAAAAGTACAAGGAGCTTTCCAAGAATATTGACGCGGACACTATCGTCTATGCGAACGTGCGAGACTATTATTACAGGCTTGCGGGCAGAATGACCGAGGAGGACGAGGAAAAGCTTCTGGACGTCTTCCGCACCGACGAAACTTATATGCAGGCCTACCCCACGGTCACCGGAAATTGGTGGAGCAATATGTCGAAGGGCGCACAGGCGGGCTTCGTAATCGGCGTTACGGGCGGCTGTCTGAGCGTCATAGGCGTCGCGACGCTGTTAATTCTTGCGTACGTGCAGGAGAAGCGCGACAGAAGATTGCTTGCGGGCGGGGACGGAATGAAGGTCGATATTTACGACGACAAGTCACTCGACGTCTACGGCGACGACGGAGAAAACCGATAAAATTTTACTGCCGCGGGCAGACCGAACAGTTCGGTCTGCCCGCAAATTTTTTTAACGGGTAATATTTTTATATTTTTTGCTAAAATAATTTATTAAAACAGTTTACAAACCTTTGAAATACTAATATAATGTTACAGCAAATAGACTCATTATAAGAGGCAGAGGGAAAGATATGATAAGATATATTAAATGCCCGAGGTGCGAGCTGAACTATATTGACGGCGACAAGCAGGAATACTGCGACGTATGCATTGCCGAGATGAAAGGCAATAAGCTTGCCTTTGCCGACCTCGACGACGAGATTATGGAGGACGAGATAGAGGGCGAGAGCGGAGAGCTTTGCCCCGTCTGCGGCGTAAACCATATGCGTTACGGCGAAACAATGTGCGACGCGTGCAAGAAGCAGGCCGAGGCCGACGCCGACGGGGAAATCGACCCCGAGCAGGACGAGGAGTGGAAGAACTACCTCAACGACGACGCCGACGACTTGATTCTCGACGACCCACAGCTTGACGAGGAGCTTAAAGAAGAGCTGGAAGAGGACGAGGAAGAGGAATACGAGGACGAAGAGACGGAGGAGGACGAGGACGACTTCTTCGACGGCGATTTGGACGGGGAATACGACGACGGGGACCTCGACGATGAGGACGACGAGGACGACGACGATGACGAGGACGACGACCTGTTCTGATTCATAAAAATTTAAAATTTACGGGGAGGCTTCGGCCTCCCTTTTTGACGTCTTGTGCATAAAATCGCGGCAAAACGGGCAAAATAAATCTATGATTAAACCTGAAATTACCATTTCGACCATAAAGAGCAATATTAAGGAATTTTATAACAAGAGCGTTACGGTGAAGCTGAATCTCGGCAGAAACAAATTCGTCACCTTTCCCGCTACGCTTTCGGGAATATATCCCTCGATTTTTACCGTTGAGCCGGACGATAAAAACTTCCTCGGCAAGACGGCCTATTCCTATTCGGAAATACTCTGCGGCAAGGTGAAGATAAGCGCGGCAGAAAAGAGGGCATAATCTTTCCGTCTTTAACATATTATAACCGTGTAAACGAAAAGGAGTTATAATATGTTGAATTCGCAAAAAAGCAAGGAAAGTTTTTTAAACCTTACGGGCAGACTGAACAGTCAGAGCGTAGCGGAGTGCCGTTTTCCCCAATCCGGCGAAATTTGCGAGGTTATCGCCGTATACCCGCAGGTTTCCTGCGTTTCCTGCGAGGCGGCTTCGGGCAGGGTAAATTACAGCGGAAAGCTGATTTTGACCATAGTTTACTGCGACGAAGAAAACAAGCTGTGCCGTATGCAGAAGGGGGCGGAGTTTTCCCATTTTGCCGACGACGACAGGCTTACGCCCTCCGATACGTGCGTCTGCAACCTGCACTGTGAAAAGACGGGCGTTAAGCGCGACGGGTCTTCCTTTGTGATATCGTCGATAATTACGGCGGATATTGCCGTATACGCCCATGCCGAACGCGAATTTGTGGAGAGCGCCGAGGGGGCGTATATAAAGAGCGGCAATATTTCCTTTATGTCCTCCGTTTGCTTTTCCGGCGAGAGCGAGGTGGAGGACGATTTCGAGGCGGACAGCGTAGTAGACGTGCTTATGCCCTGCGCAAAAGCCGTCGTTACCTCCGCGCGCTGCGGCACGGGCGAAGTCGGGGTGGAGGGCGAAATCTGCCTTTCGCTGTTTGCAATGCGCCAGCAGAGCCCGGTATGCCTCGAGAGAATTATTCCGTTTAAGACGGTGTTGCCCTGCGACGACGCTTCGGTCGGCCGCTCGGCCTGTGCCCGCGCCGAAATCTGCGACCTCAACGTCACGGCAAGCGTAAACGAAGAACGCGGCAAGTGTCAAGTCAACTTCGTGTGCAATCTTTTAGTGAACGGCTGGTTCTTGGAAGAGAGGGAAGCCGAGTGCGCCCTCGACGCCTTTTCGTCCACCAACGAGGTGGCGATAGAGTTTGCCGAAGAGAGCTTTTTGAGGTGCGTCGACACGAAGGTGTATACCGAAAAGGTATCGGGTATCGCCGCAACCAAGAGCAAGCTTACATACGAGTGCAAATTCCTCGCCGCAATACTCCCGGGGTGCGAGTGCGCGTTTAACGATTCGGTCGGTGCGGCGGAGGGCGCGGTAAACACCGTGCTCATCTACGAGCAGAACGACGAGATAAAGAGCACTGAGGTAAGCCTGCCCTTCTCGGTAACGCTCGGCGGAGTAAAGGACGAGGGGCAGAGCGTTACCCTCGACGTGGCCGTGTGCGGCGTAAGCGTGCGCCTTAAATCCGAGGGCGAAGCCGAAGCGGAAGCGACGCTCAAAATCTGCGCGACCGTCTGCGACGGCAAGAACGTGAGGTACGTAAAGTCCATAGAAGAGGGCGAGGCCCTCGCCGAAAACGACTGCGCGATATCGGTATTTCTGCCTGCGGCGGGCGACGGGCTGTGGGAGATTGCCAAAAAGCTGAACAAAGCGCCCTCCGACGTGGCCGCCTGCAACAAAGAGCTGCAATTCCCTTTGAGCGGCAAGGAAAGAATTTTGGTATACAGAGGCAAAAAGGCCTGAACTCATATTTAAATTTTGCGGGCGCGTCCGAAAAAAATTCGGGCGCGCCCGTTTTTTGTCCGAGAATTATTGAAAAGCGCGCGCCGATATGTTATAATTTCCCTATGAATTACGTGCGCCTCAAGTCCTATGCTAAAATAAATCTTACGTTGGACGTGACGGGCGCGTACGGCGGCTTTCACGCAATCGACAGTCTGGTCGCTTCGGTGAACCTCTATGACGTAATCGCGGTAAAAAAACGGCGGGACGGTCTGGTTTCCATAACCATGCACGGCAGGGGAAGCGAGGAGATTGCCTTCGGGAACAACAACGCAGTTAAGGCGGCCGAGCTGTTTATCAGGACGTTCTCGACCGTCGGCGTCGACGTAACCGTATGGAAAAACATTCCGATGGGCGCGGGGTTGGGCGGCTCCTCCGCGGACGTGGCGGGGGTCATAAAGGCTATGTGCGCCCTGTTCGACGTGCCCCTTATTCGCGGCAAAGAGCTCGCCGACAAGATAGGAAGCGACTGCGGCTATATGCTCTACGGCGGCTACGCAAGGCTTACGGGCAGAGGTGAGAGGGTAGAGCTTTTAGAGAGCGACCTGAAGCTCGACGTCGGGCTGCTGATACCAAAGACAGGCGTTTCCACGGCGGAATGTTACGCGCTTTTTGACAGCTTGGGCGGCGGGAACGGCTTTGCTACCGAAAGCGCCGTAATGGCTCTTAAGGAAGGCGATTTCGGCGGGCTGTGCGCCTCGCTGGGGAATATGCTTCAACCTGCGGCAATGCGTTTAAACGGCGATATTGCAGAGGCAATTACGGCTTTAAAGGATTTCGACCCGCCTGCCGTGAACATGACAGGGTCGGGCAGCGGCGTTTACGCCCTGTTTGAAAACGACCAATTCGCGCAGTACGCTAAGAGCAGAATCCGCGGCGGCTGTGAATTTATTTTGACAAGGACGGTAAAACCCGAAAGGGAGGAAATATAATGGCAGAAGAAAGAATTATCGACAATGAGAGAGATTCCCGCTACCGTTTCCGCGTGAACGAGGACGGCGAGGAAGAGCTTGTAATAGACGACGTGGAGGACGCGCCCGTTGCGGAAGCGGAGGCGGAGGAAGAGCCCGATTACGACGTGCAGACCGACGAAGAGGTCAGGCGCCGCGAGGAAGAGGAGCGCCTGGAGCGCGAACGGCATATTGAGGAGCTTCTGGAGAGCGCGAGGAAAGATATTTCCAAGCTGAAATATTCCACCGCTCTCGAATACCTCGAAGAGGTGGAGGAACTCGACGACGAAAACGGCGAGCTGTACGCCCTGCGCGTCACGGCGTATACTTCGGGCTTCTCCGATTATTCGCAGATTGCCGACGCCGCCAAGAACGCCGACGGGCTCAAAAAATATACTTCGGCCGAAAGACGGGCCGACCTGTTCGAAAAATCCCACGAAAAGCTGGAGGAGAACATAGAAAGTCTGCGCCGCACGATAATAAGCCTCGACGGGGAAAACGAGCGTAAAAAGGCGCAGCGCGCGGTCAAGTTCAAGGCCGACAGGGCAAAGGCGATAATAGCGTTTACCGCACTGTTTGCGGCGCTTGCACTGTTTGCGGCGCTTGCGGGCTACTTTGCGACCCTCATTCATACGGTGCCTACCAACAAATACACCGTGCTGACGATAGTCTTTGCCGCGCTTGCGGGAGTTATGCTGATAGCCGACGTCTTTGCGGCGCGCGTGCTGAATATAACCTGCCGCAGGGTGCGCGTGAACAAGCGCAACACCTCTACACAGCTCGGCCGGGAAGTTCTTATGAAGCAGAACGAGCTGAGGGCGTTCCAAGCGCTGTACAACGCGCTGAAAGGATAAGCTATGATATATCTCGACCACGCCGCAACCACGCCGCTCGACGGGGGCGCGCTCAAGGCTATGCTTCCCTATATGACCGAGCACTACGGCAATGCCGCAAGCCAACACTCGGCGGGAAGGATTGCAGCCAACGCGGTAATAGCTTCGCGCGATGATATTGCGGGGGTAATGGGCGTTTCACCCGAAAAATTATACTTCACTTCCGGCGGCACGGAGGCGGGCAACACGGCATTAAAGGGCGTGTGCTCGCACAGAAGGGGCGCGGGCAGGCATATAGTGCTTTCCGCTATAGAGCATCCCGCTCTGCTCGAGAGCGCAAAGGATTTGAAGAGGTTCGGCTACGAAACGACCTTGGTGATGCCCGACGAAAGGGGCGTCGTAACTGCCGATGCGGTAGACGCGGCAATCCGCTCCGATACCGTCTTCTGCGCCGTTATGGCCGCCAATAACGAAACGGGCGTAATCCAGCCTGTGAAAAATATCTATGAGGTCTGCAAGAGCCGCGGCGTGTTTTATTACTGCGACTGCGTTCAGACGGCGGGCGTTTTGCCCTTTGCCGGTTTTCCTGCGGACGGAGTAGGCTTTTCCGCCCATAAATTTTACGGGCCGAAGGGTTTCGGCGGCCTATATATGGGGGGTAATTGCTTTGACCGCCTCATTTCCGGCGGCGGACAGGAGAGGGGATTGCGCGGCGGTACGACCTTTGTGGCCGGCGCCGTCGGTTGCGCGTACGCATTGAAAAAGGCCGCGGCGGAGAGCGGAGAGAACAATCGCAAGGTGAGGGCGCTCAAAACCGCGTTCACCGACCGCGTTTTAAATGAAATCGACGGAGCGCACCTCAACGGCTCGGCGGACGATACTTTGCCCGCCCACGCCAATATTTCCTTTGACGGCTGCGACGGAGTGCAGGTTGTGCTCGCTCTCGACCTCAAGGGCATTGCGGTTTCGGCAGGTTCGGCCTGCGCGGCGGGGGCGACTGCGCCCTCCTACGTCGTTGCGGCAAGCTGGGGGGAGGAGCGTGCAAAGAGCGCCGTCCGCTTTTCGTTCGGCAAGAACAACACTGCCGAAGAGGTAGAAAAAACGGTTGCCGCTCTTAAAGATATTGTGAAAAAGATAAGAGGCGGAAGAGGGTAATCGGGAATTAAGAATTATAGCCGCGCGGCGGGGAACCCGCCGCGCGGCATTTTACGTTATTCTCGGCTTACCCCTACGTGAAAGGGTGGGGGGGAGCTCCGACGCCGCGCCGCCAGGAAAATGATGCTTCGTATCAAAACAGAAGCGACGCCGAACTCGTGTCCAACGCCGCTTCCGTATGATAAGGGGGAAAATGAATGAACAAATTGGTTTGTAAACACAACTTGTTTACGCTATAAATTATATTCATTTATGCGGGCGCTGTAAAACAATTTTTAAAATTTTTTTGTGAAATTTCTTTTTAGGAAGTAGTAACATAATATGAAAAAAATTATCATTTTTACATATTTGGGGAGAAAAATCACATAATTCGACACAATAAGCACGAAATAATTGTTGAAATGAAAGTAGCTAACAAAATCGCAAGTATTGCATAAGTGCGTTTTTTATTCGCGCATTTTGCAAAATATACGGCCGATATGTAGAATACCGTCTCGCTGGAGCCGTACAGAACGCACGCGCACCGCCCGACGTAGCTGTCCGCGCCGAATTCGTTGATAATGTTCGTCAGATAGGCGAGCGAACCGCTGCCCGAGAAGGGTTTTATGAGCACGAGCTTGCACAGCGAGTCGGGCACTCCGAGAAAGGTAAAGACGGGTGAGAGAAGGCGGGTGAACCATTCGGACAGGTGCGATCGCTCGAACAGCTCGCACATTATAAAGGTTGCGGCAAGCAGAGGTAAAAGTCCGAGAACGAACGACGCCGCCTCTTTCCCGCCGCGCGTAAAGGCGCCGAATACGTTCACCCGTTTTACCAACGCATACAATATTACCGCTATGAAGATGAGAGGTATTACGTACTGCATTTTCTCCGCGCCCCAAAGCCCTTCAGGCGGGTGAACAGCAGATATATCGCCACGCCCGACAGCGTGGAGACGGCCGTTGCTATAAGCGAGGGCAAGACAATGTCGTAGGCCGCCGCGCTTCCCGCAGAGGCGCGCAGGGCGATGACGGTAGTGGGAATGAGCTGTATGCTCGTGCCGTTTATGACGAACAGCAAATCCTGCGCGTAATAATTCTTTTCTTTTTCGAGGCGTTCTATCGCCTTGACCGCGTACGGCGTCGCCGCACCGCCTATGCCCAAAAGGTTACAGCCTATATTCATCGCGATTGCTTCGGTCGCCTCGCCGTCCCCAACTTTGAATACTCTTTTGCACACGGGTGAGAGTAGGCGCGCGGCATGTCGGGTGAGCCTGCTGTCCTCCGCGACGGCGGAAAGCCCCATCCACACTACGTAGATTGTGAACAGGGTAAGCGCGCACTTGGCCGCGTTGAGGCCGCCGTCCAGCATGGCGGGCAGGAAGTCGGCGGGGGAGAGTACGAGCATAACGCAGGCCGAGGCGAGGGTTATGACCGCGAAGATAATATTCATAGAATATTATTATTAGCGGCGGGGGGCGATTATTCTTTAATTTGTTTTACTTTTTCGGCGGCATATGGTAATATTTTATAGCTATGAAAAATTATTACATTACTTCGGCTATAACGTATACTTCGGGTAAGCCGCACATAGGAAATGCCTACGAGGCCGTCCTTTGCGACGCCATTGCCCGCTTTAAGCGCAGACAGGGCTATAACGTCATTTTCCAGACGGGCACCGACGAGCACGGGCAAAAAGTGGAGCTCAAGGCGGCGGAGAGGGGAATAACCCCTAAGCAATTCGTGGACGAGGTCTCGGACGTCATAAGGTCGGTCTGGGACTTGATGAACGTAAAATACGACAAGTTCATACGCACGACCGACGGCTATCACGAGGCGCAGGTCGCCAAGATTTTCAAAATGTTTTACGATAAGGGCGATATCTATAAATCGTCCTACGAGGGCCTTTACTGCACCCCTTGCGAGAGCTTCTGGACGGAGAGCCAGCTTGTTGACGGCAAATGCCCCGACTGCGGCAGGGAAGTTAAGCCGGCCAAGGAGGAAGCCTACTTTTTCAAGATGGGCAAGTATGCGGACAGGCTCGTGAAGCACATACTGACGCACCCCGGGTTTATTCAGCCCGTCGCAAGAAAGAACGAGATGATGAACAACTTTCTTCTTGCCGACGAGTTTGTAGGCAAGAGCGACGAAGAGCTGCTTGCGGCAATCGGGAGGGGCGAGCTTAAGTATAAGCTTCAGGATTTGTGCGTGTCGCGCACGTCGTTCAAGTGGGGAATACCCGTAAGCTTCGATACGCGTCACGTCGTCTACGTATGGCTGGACGCGCTCTCCAATTATATCACGGGTTTGGGCTACGACGTCGAAAACCCTTCCGAAACCTATAAAGAATTCTGGCCGGCAAACGTTCACGTCGTCGGCAAGGACATAATACGCTTCCACACAATATATTGGCCTATTTTCTTAATGGCCATGGGCGAGGAACTCCCCGAAACGGTGTTCGGTCATACCTGGCTGTTGCAGGGCGGCGACAAAATGTCCAAGTCGAAGGGCAACGTCATATATCCCGACGACCTGACGGGTATATTCGGCGTGGACGCGGTGCGTTACTTCATTCTTCACGAAATGCCCTATAATTCGGACGGAATAATTACTTGGGAGCTTGTTAACGAGCGAACCAACTCCGACCTTGCCAACACCTTGGGTAATCTTGTAAAGCGCACCGTCGCAATGGCGAATAAGTACTTCGGCGGGAAAATAGAGCCTACGGGCGTCGGGGAGGCTGTCGACGGCGAGCTCAGAGCCGCGGCGGCTACTGCGTTTGCCGAGTGCGAAAAGCGTATGGAGGAATTCAGGATTGCCGACGCGCTCGACGCCATATTCTCGCTGTTCAGACGTGCGAATAAATACATCGACGAAACCTCGCCTTGGATTCTGGCAAAGAGCGAGGAGCGCGCTCCCCGCTTAAAGCAGGTTTTGTATAACCTGTTGGAGGCTATCGAGGCGGGCGCAAACCTGATCATACCGTTTATGCCGCAGACGGCGGAAAAGATTTTCGCCCAGCTCGGAGTAAAGGAGAGGGTCTATTCCGATACTGCAAAATCCGGATTGACCCACGAATATGTCGTAACCAACGCGCCCGAAACGCTGTTCGAGAGGACGAATTTCGAAGATATCAAGGGCAAGATAGAGGCGATTTATGCCGCGCAGAGGGCAGAAGCTACGCCCCCCGAAGAGGAAGAAGAGGTCGCGCCCATTACCATCGACGACTTTGCGAAAGTCCGTATGCAGGTCGGGCTCGTCACCGCGTGCGAGGCGGTAAAGAAGAGCAAGCTTTTGCACGAAACGGTCAAGGTGGGCAATAAAACGCTTTCCATACTTTCGGGTATCGGTAAGCACTACACCGCCGGCGAGATGGTGGGCAAAAAGGTGATAGTCGTAACCAATCTGCCGCCCAGAGAGATGAAAGGCATCGTTTCCGAGGGTATGATCGTGTGCGCGGAGGGCCCCGACGGTACGCTGTCGGTTGTCAGCCCCGAAAAAGATTTGCCCGACGGCAGCATACTTTCATAATGTATATCGACGTACATTGTCATTTGAACTACGGGGACTACGGCGACCTCGACGCCCTCATAAAGAGGTGCACGGAGAACGGCGTGGGCAGGATTATAACCGTCGGCTTCGACTTGCCGTCGTCGCTTGCGGCGAAGGAGCTTGCCGAAAAATACACGTGCGTTTACTTTACCGCCGGCGTGCATCCGACCGAGCTTAAAAACTATTCGGAGGACGATCTCGGCGGCATTGAAAAATTGTGTGCGCACGAAAAGTGCGTGGCGTTGGGGGAAATCGGGCTGGATTACCACTACCCCGACACGGACAAGGCAAGGCAGGCGGACGTGTTTTTGAGGCAGCTGCGTCTTGCGGACAAGCTGCGACTGCCCGTGCAGATACATTCGCGGGACTGCGCCGAAGATATGCTATCGGTTCTGTGCGCGAACAGGGAGCTATTAAAGAACGGCGCGCTCATGCACTGTTATTCCCATTCGACGGAGCTTGCGGCCGAATTTTCAAAGCTCGGTATGTACTTTTCTTTCGGCGGCGCAAGCACGTGGAAGGGGAGTAAAAAGGCGAAGAGGACAATCCTCTCGCTGCCCCAAGACAGGCTCCTGACCGAAACCGACAGCCCGTATATGGCGCCCGCGTCCATCTATCAAACCTTTCCGAACACGCCGCTCTCCATACCCGAAATTTGCGCTTGCATGGCAGATATCAGGGGGGTAACCGTGGAAAATATGCGGGCTGCGGTTATGGAAAACGCGCGTGCACTGTTCAAAAAACTCAAATAAAAAAACCGAAAGCCGAAGCGTTATGGCTTTGGCTTTCTTCATCTTTAGTCGCACGCACCGTGCGCCTCAATTTAAAGTTCCGCTTTTCTGCGGAGCCATTATCAGTATCTGTTTTCCGCGTCCGTTTATGCGGTAAAAAGGAAGGTAATATATGGAAAAAGGTGAGTTCCGCCCGGCGATAGCAGGCAGCGGCTTTTCCTTTAAAAAGAAGTTCGGGCAGAACTTTATATGGGACGGCGAGCTGCTCTCGCGCATAGTGGAGGGCGCGGGAGTGGACGGAAATTCCACCGTTATAGAGATAGGCTGCGGCGCGGGAACCCTTACCCGTGCCATTGCCGGAAGGGCGAAATACGTATACGGGTACGAGATAGACCCGTCGCTTAAACCCGTGCTTGCAAAGACTCTTTCGGGCGTGGAAAACGCCGAAATAATCTTCAAGGATTTTACGCGCGTGCGAATAGACGAAATGGAGAAGAGCATGCCGCCGTACAGGGTGGTGGCTAACCTGCCGTATTATATAACCACGCCGCTTATAATGACCTTTGTGGAAAACTCGAAAAAATGCCTGTCGCTTACGGTAATGGTGCAGGAGGAGGTCGCTCTGCGCCTTGCCGCCAAGCCCGGGACGGCCGACTACGGCGCCATAACCGCCGCAGTTGCGCTGAGAGGGGAGTGTAAAATCATAGAGCGCGTGGGCAGGGAAAAGTTCGTTCCCAGCCCAAACGTGGACAGCGCCGTAATAAGAATAGATTTGTGCGACTGCCGCCTCGGAGTAAAGGACGCGGCAATGTATAGAAAAGTGGTGAAGGCGGCCTTTTCATCACGTCGCAAGACCTTGGAAAACAACCTTATCAACGTTTTTTCAATAGACCGCGCGCGTGCGCGTAAAATAATCGGGGGCTGCGGTTTGCCCGACGGGGTGCGGGGAGAGGAGCTATCGCCCGAAGAGTTCGCCCTGCTTGCCGCGGCGGTTGCCGAAAATGTCTGAATTTGTATAACGGAGTCCTATTATAGGACTTCGTATTTTTTTGTTCTTAACCGGAAATTCGGAGCGTATATTAGGGTAAAACCAAACGCAAGGAGTTGAACGCTTATGAATGAAGGCTTAGAATATGCACAGATGTTGGAAATACCCGTAAGCACGGTAAACGTGGTAAAGAAGAAAAGCCTGTTCCCCAGAAGAAGCAAGGCGGGCGATGATTTAAAGGAAAAGACTATAGAGAGCGTTAACGAACGTATGGACGGCGGTTTAGACGCGTATTCCGCGGGCGGCTTCGTCCGGACCGAGGAGCTTGCTATGCCCAAAAAGGACAAAAAGGAAAGATTGGCTTCCAAAATAATTTTGGGCGAGGCCATTGCCGCTTGTCTCATTGCGGCGGGAATTTTCATAACCAATATTTTCGTGTCAAACACTGCTATCAACGCTTTTATGGGCGGCCTTACCTCCGTAAAGGAAAAGGAAGCTACCTATAACGAGCTCACCCTTTCTTCGGTTGTGGGCGACTTTGCCGACACCGAGGTCGCCGTCACGAGCGACGGCGTACTTCACTTCACCGATAAGGCGACCGTATACCCCATATGCGACGGAACGGTGGCGTCCGTCAGCGAGAGCGGCGGCGTATATACGGTAAAAATCGCGCACACTTCCGAGTTCTGCTCGGTTATAACGGGTCTGGACGAGGTTTACGTAAATCAGGGCGACGCGGTTAAGTCCAATATACCCTTCGCCTATTCAGAGGGTGAACAGGAGGTAAGGGTCAGCATGTACGATGGCGAAACCCAGCTGTCCTGCTATACGCTGTCGGGTACGGTGCCCGTCTGGAATTCGTGAAAATAACCGTTCACCCGCTGTTTTTTGCGGTATTTATAGCATGTGCGCTCTTCGGAGGCCTGCCGACGACCGTAATATGTATTCTGACCGCACTCCTGCATGAGTGCGGTCACGTTTTTTGCGCGGCGGGAATGGGGTTTGAGTGCGAAAGAATAAAGCTAATGCCGTATGGTGCGGCCGCCGTGTGCGACGTCGAGGGAATAGGGGTCGCCGACGAAATCAGGCTGGCTCTCGCGGGGCCCGCAGTCAACGCGTTCATCTGCGTCGCCCTCGCGGGGCTTTGGTGGTTTTACCCCGATTCGTACGCCTACACCGATACGGTAATGTTCGCAAACCTGTCCATGTTTGTCGTAAATCTTCTGCCCGCCTACCCGCTGGACGGCGGCAGGGTAGCGGGGTGCGCCCTGACGAAATTCTTCGGTAAAAAGGCGGCGGACATAATTTTAAGGGTTACCGCCTTATTGTTCGCCGCCGCGCTTATCGTCTGCTTTTTCGTGCTTGATTACAACGTGACGTGTCTCGTGTTCGCGCTGTTCCTGCTGTGTTCGGCGGCGGAAAAAGCGCCCCGCGCGCAGCTTTTGAACTTCTCTTCGCGGGGCAGACTGAAACGGGGCATACCCGTCAAATATGTACTTTGCGACGGCTCGCTCACCTATATGCAGGCGTTCGGATTTTTGGACGAGCGCCGATATCTCGTTCTGCAGCTGTACGACGGCGGGGTCGCCGACGAAATCACGCAGGACGAACTGTACGAGCAGGCTACGAGCCACGGCTTTTACGACAGGGTGTTCGACTGTCTCGACAAAAACGGTCTCGAAAACAGCCCGAACGGCCAATCCTTCGATATTACGGCGTTTACGCACTCAACGCCGAACGAAACGGCCTCCTCGACGCGCGGCGAGAGCGAACTGAAATCGTAGTCAAACGCGTAGCTTGTGCGCTTGCTCTTCAACAGAGCGCGTGAATAGGAGAAGTGGCGTTTCAGGCACCGCTCGACGCCCGTGACGGTAATTTCGGGCTCGACGCGCTTTATGCTGTCGTACAGGGCGAACGTGGCCGACATAACGCGTTCGCGCGGCAATATGTGCCGTTGAATTCCGTATTTACGGCTTATATACAATCCCAAATCGGCCTCGAAACGGGCGTGCGCCATGGGCGCTTTCGTCGTTTCCTCGAACGCGTATACCGTGGGGTGCAGGGTACAGTCTAAGGCGTAGTGCGTGGCAAAGCCCGCCGCATAGGAGAGATTGCCCTGCATCAGGACGGGAAAGAGCTGTTCGCCGTCGATTTGGTGCAGTTTGCGCCCCAAGTTGGAGTTTTTGAAGTTGAGCTTGTACGCAAAAAAAACGTCGCCGCCCTGAGCACCCAAGAGATACAGGTTGCGGTCGTCGATTTTGCTTCTAACGGTCTTGTCCAGACCCTCCAATATCTTTTGCGCGCAGATTGCGTGTGAAAAATAATCGGGCATACTATAAGTGTGCCCGTTTTGCATAGAATAAATACTGTTGTACCAGCCCCGAATATTGCCCGAAAAGCGAGGTGAAGTAGGCGCTTATCTTGTTTCTGTCCTTCAACGTGCCTCCGAAATCTTCCCTGTAAATCTTTTCCACCCAAGTGTCGACGGGGAAGCTTTCGCCCCTGCCGAAGCCGAAAAGCGTAATGCAGTCGGCGACCTTGGGCCCTATTCCCCGATAGGTAAGCAGCGCTTTTCTCAGCTCCGCTACGGGCAAGGCTTTCAGGTGTTCAAGCCCCTCGCGCTCTATGCGCTTTGCCGTGCTTACGATAAACCCGTCGCGGTAGCCCGCGCCCAGCGCCCTGTAAAATTCGGGAGGCTCGGAGGCCAGCCGTCCGCAAGAGGGAAAAGTGTAAAAGGTTTCGCCCATAAAGGTGCGCTCGTCGCCCAGCTTGCCGCAAATCCTTTCTATTATCTGTTTTATTCTCGGTATGTTGTTGTTCTGGGAAATTATGAAGGAAAAGACCGTTTCCTCCGCGTCCTGATTCAAAAGTCTCAGCCCCTTGGAAAGACGCGCCGAACGCGTGAGCGCAGGTATGCCGAATTCCTCCAATTTCGCGATAATCGGGCCATATTCCCGCCCCAAATCGAAGAAATTGTAAAAATAGTCGCCGTCCTCGCACTCTATTGTAGTGGTAACGCCGTCGGTGTGGAGGTAGGCGGCTTTGTCTTTCGTGAACACCTTAAAGCCGTCCTTGTAGGGGAAAAAGCGGAATATCTGCCCACATTCCAAAACGTCCCTCGGGTTGAAATACGAAGCGTCGCAGGTTATCTTTTGCATAAAAAATACAGCCCCTTTCAAGGCTGTATTCTATCATTATCTTGCGGCGTTTGTCAATCGGAAAAATCAACCGTTACGCTGCCCGCCGAGAGGTCGATATTTATAACTTTCCCCGCGACGCCGCCCTGTTGGGAGGAGAGGTTGCAGCTGCCGGCGGACTTGTCGACAAAGACCGTATAGTCTTGCCTGCGCCCCGTCACGTACAGGTGCGCGCTTCCCGCCGAGAGGTCTACGGTGATTTTATCGGAGATAAGTCCGGAGATTGTCGCCGTGCCCGCCGAGACGTCGAGCTCCACGTCGCCGGCTTCCGCGCCGTCCGCGGTGAATTTGCCCGCCGACATATCGACGCTGAGTTTGCCGCACTTTATCTCGCCCGCCTGAAGCGTGCCCGCCGAGGTCGTCAGCGAGACGTTCTGAAATACGCCGCTCTCCACGGTAGCCATACCGGCGCTCATTTCAAGGCTCAAATTCATAACCTTGCCACGGGGGATTCTGACCGTTACCGCGGGGATTTTGTCCCATCCGAAAAAGGAGACGTGGAATTGCTTTGTGGGCCTTACCGAAATTACGCCGGCGCTCTCATTTACGGTATAGCCGCGCAAGGCGGAGGTGGGGTAGTCTATTTCCACGTTTTCGCCGTCGAAAAAGGTTACGTTCATCTCGCCTGCGCTCATATTGAGGTCCAGCGAGGAGTCGTTTTCGGTTGCGGTGAATTGTTCCATTGTGTATTCGGTGTTCAGCTTCCAGCCGTTCAGCCCCAGACCTACTAAAAATACGGCGAGGCCGATGACCAGCAATATTGCGCCGATAATCAGAAACGCTTTGATAATCTTACTCATTAGCTTAGCTCCTTAAAACCAACGTATGAATTTTTTCCATAGCGCGACCACGATATAGCCGATAGGCGCAAGCACTATGAGCGCGACGCCGACTATCATCGTATAGCCGCCTATTGCGGCCGCCCCCGCCGCGCCCGTAAACTTGCCCGCGGCCAAAGCGCCTACAGTAGCGCCTATGCCGGCAAAGCCGTCGGCTATAAATCCAATAGGTATGCCCAGAAGAGTGGCGGAAAGGGAGAGGAGGCACAGCCCTAAAATTATTCCGCCGATTGTGTGCCATAGGCCCTTTTTCTTCTGTCTGGGCGGCTCCTCCCGTTCGGGTCGGGCGTATTCTCTTACCGTGGGAGAGGGAGGCGCGTCGAAGAAGCCGTCGCCCGTCTGCGTCTGTCCGCTTTCGGAAAGTATGCGCTTTGCCACGTCGTAGGGAGGCCCGAACGATTCAACGATTTCCTCTTCGCTCATTCCCGCCTCGCGCTTGTCCGCGTACATTTCGGAAAAGTAGGAAAAGGCCTTGTCCTTTTCCTCGCGCGGGAGGGAGCAAAGATAGCCTTCGAGTTCGTCCTGCCATTTTATATATTTCATATTTCGTCCTCTTTTAAAGTCAGAATATTTTGCGGTAAATCGAGATTATTTCCTCAAGGTCGCGCTTGCCTTCTTTAAGTTTTTTAAGCCCCGCCGGGGTTATTTTGTAATACCTTCTCAGTCTGCCCGCGTGCTGGCGCGTAAAGGTTTCGAGCGCTCCGCAGCCTTCCAGCCTTTTCAATATGGGGTAAAGAGTGCTCTCGGAAATGTCTACTATGGCCTTAAGGTCGGCAATTATCTTATAACCGTAGCTCTCCTTTCTGGAAATCGCGTACAATACGCATACGTCCAAAACGCCTTTTTTTATCTGTGCGTCCACGCTCAATACCTCGCTTCGTATAATACTATACATTGCATAGTATTGCTTGTCAAGTATTTTTATATTTTTTTTGCCGATAATATTTGCGTTATGAATTATGAGTTGAAGAAGCGGGTGGAAAAGTTGAAAAAAATTTTGCCGTCCGAAGATATACTTGTATACGAGTTCGAGACGGCGGACGGAAAGAGCGTCGCCTGCGCCTATGCGGACGGAGTGGCCGATAAAAACCAGATAGGCGAGCTCATAATAAAGCCTCTGCGCGCGGCCGAGATGGGGAACGGCGGCGCAAAAGGCCTGTTGGCCAATCCCGACGTAAAGGAGTGCAAGACGCTGGACGAGGGCGCGGAGGCCGTTTCGGACGGCAACGCCCTGCTTATGGTGGACGGCGAAAAGGAGATGGTCATAGTCGGCGTGAAAAATCCGCCGCAGAGGGCGGTCGCTGAGCCGCCCACCCAAATAAACGTGAAGGGCCCGAGGGAGGGCTTTACCGAAGACATAAAGACGAATTTGGGGCTGTTGAGAAAGAGAATAAAGAGCGAAAAGCTTCAAGTCAAGACCATAACGGTGGGCAAGCAGAGCAAGACGGCGATTGCCATATGCTACATCGACGGCGTCTGCGCCGACGGGCTTGCGCAAAAGCTGGAGGAGCGCATTTTAAGTCGGGAAATAGACTCCGTGCCCGACTCTTCCTATATCGCTTCGTTCCTGTCCAAAAAGCCGCGCTCGCTCTTCAAGCGCAACTCTACGACCGAAAAGCCCGACATCTTCAGCGCAAAAATCTGCGAGGGCAGAGTGGGCATAATAGTAGACGGCTCGCCGATAGCTCTGACCGTGCCGTATATGATAGTGGAGGACTTTCAGGAGTCGGAGGATTACTTCGTCGTCAGCTACCGCGCGACAATAATAAGGGTACTGCGCGCCGCGGCGGTCGTTATAGGCGTATTGTTGCCCGCAGTCTACGTCTGCGCGCAGCTTTTCAAAATCCAGCTTATACCCGCTAAGCTATTGTTTAAAATAGCTAGCTCGGTGGAGGGAATACCCCTTTCCCCGAGCGTGGAAATATTTTTCACTCTGTTCGTTCTGGAGGTCTTGAACGAGGCTTCAATACGAATGCCAAAATACGTAGGGCTGGCCCTGTCGGTCGTCGGCGCGCTCGTCTTGGGCGATACGGCGGTAAAGGCGGGCATAATCTCCACGCCGGCGGTTATCATAATCGCCTTTTCGGCAATCTGCCTTTACACCGTGCCCGACTTCGTGGAGACCTCCGCGACGCTGCGTCTTTTATACTTAATCGTCGCGGGTTCCCTCGGAATGTACGGTCTGGTGGTGCTGTCGGCGTACGTGCTCTGCTATCTGGTGGGCGAGCAGGATTACGGCGTGCCCCTGTTGGCGCCCTACTCGCCGCTCATAGCCAAAGATATGCGCGACGGCTTATATAAGTCGAACTTATACGAGCTTTCGGGGCGCCCCGACGCGATGCGCCTTAAAAATAAGACGAGGTTAAAAAAGAAATGACGGAAAATTCCATATCGGTCAGGCAGGTGTGCTTCGTGCTGTTTGCCTACAGTGCAATTTTAAAACTCGTTCTGTTCCCGTCGATTATAGCGGGTATCAGCGGAAACGACCTCGTTTTTCCCGTTCTTATCGCATTTGCGGTGCAATCGGTTATGGTGTGGTCGGTAGCCTATCTGTCGTCCAAAACAGACAAGACGTTTTTCCGCCTTCTGTCCGATACCTTCGGACAGGTCACGGCAAGAATATTTTACGCGTTGTTCGGGCTGTACTTTCTATTCAGCGCCATAGTGCCGATGAACGAACAGCAGCTCTTGGTGCACGACGCCTTTTACGATACCGTGCCGTCGCTCGCCGTGTTTATACCGTTTTTCTTCTTCTCGTTCTATGCGGGGGCGCGCTCATTTAAAAATCTGGGCAGATGTGCAGACATATGCCTGCCCATATTCATCGTCGCCGTGGCGGCCTTTTTCCTGATGTCGTTCCGTCAGGGGGATTACTCCAACCTGTTGCCCGTACTCAGACAACCGTTCGGCAAGATAGGCGCGGGTATTATCGCCTCCGTGTTCCGTTTTTCGGACAGCGCCTTTCTTCTCATATTCTTAGGGCATTTCAAATATAAAAAGGGCGATTGCGCCAAGCTCACGCTTTCCTATATTGCGGGCGGGCTTATCGTCTTGGTTTTGCTGGCGGTATACTATTCCGTATACGGGGCGCTTACGCCGTCGCGGGCGTTTATGTTCAATAATATCGCCGTGTTTTTCCCCGCGGTGAATACTATCGGCAGAATAGATTTATTCCTCGTATACGTGGCGACGGTGGTTATGCTGTTTGCCGTTGCCATGCATATTCAGGCGTGCGTGCATTGCTTCGTCCTCGCGTTCGGGTGGGACAAGCGGGCGTTCTGGTCCATAATTGCAAACGTCGTGCTCTTTGCGGCGACTCTCGCCATAAATCACAAATTCAATATTTTCTATAAGGCGGTCAACAGTTGGTTTTTCATACCCGTGCTGATATTTGCGTATATCGTGCCCGTGCTCGCGTGGGTGCTCAAGAGGAGGCCGCAATGAGGGAGAGTTTATTCAAAAGGCTGACGGGGCTTTTGTTAGCCCTGATTTTGTTGGCGCTCACGGCGTTGTTCTTTACGAACGACTTCGGCATTTTGGATTTGAGAAAGACGTCGGTCGTTATCGGCGTCGGGCTGGACGTTGAGGGCGAAGAGATAACGCTTACCGCCCAGCTTGCAGTGCCGCAGGCCTCGGAGAACGGCGCGAATACGCAGTTTACCACGGTGACGGGCACGGGCAAGACGGTGGCGTGCTGTCTTAACGACGTAAACGTCAAAACGGGCTTTTACCCAAAAATGGTGTTTTGCAGACTCGTGCTCTTGGGCGAGAGCTGTATGGACAGTGACGTCAACTCGCTTTTAAGCTACTTTTACGACAACGAATATACGGGCCTTACGCCCCTTATTGCGGCGTGCAAGGGCGGCGCGGGCGAAATGCTGTCGGTACAGCTTCCGTTCGGCGATTCATCATCGGACACGATTGAGAGGTTGCTCTCGGCCGAGGCACGGAAATCGGGTAACGTAGCCACGACCGATTTAAACAAGTTCGGACAGGGATATTTTTCCGGGAGCGGTACGGCTTATATGCCATATATAACGTCTAAGGGCGGCGAAGAGTCGGGCGGCGGCGAAGAGTCGGACGGCGGCGAAAGCTCGGGCGGCGGCGAAGAATCGGGCGGAAGCTCGGACGGCGTAGAGTTCCTGTGCAACCGTAT
>CAZELQ010000005.1:0-31304 GCA_964513195.1 uncultured Clostridia bacterium
TAGGCGGTGACGGTAAGGCTTACGGAGCCGCTTTTAACGGAGCTGCTCAAATCGTTGGCGTCGACTTCCTTGTTGACCGCGAACCAAGCGAAGACGGCGCCGGCGCATAATATTACGGCGGTCAAAAGCGCAACTATGGAGGCAATAAGCCTTTTGGACGCTTTCATATGCCGTCCCCCCCCTTTAAAATTGAGCTTAAAAAACAAAAAAGCCAAAACCCGTTACTCGTGAAAATAATACAAGAATCAGGCTTCGGCAACTGACGACCATGTGCCGAAGAAAACTTCGACCTTTAGGCTCTTAAGTTTTGCGCCCCGTTCTTTCGGACGGTTTGCTCTTTACGCTATCACTATTATAATATGCGCGGCGGGTTCTTGTCAAGTGAAAAAGAAAAAAATATTTTTTCACCGTTTATGCAAAAATATACACATTTATTCGTATTTTATGCATTATACCGCCCGCCTTAGTTGACAAGTAAAGTTTATTATTGTAAAATATAAGTTAATAATCTGAAATTTATGAGGCTCCGCAGGGCGGGGCCGACGGAGAATTCCGATGAAGTTGACAGGCGCAGACATACTTATAAACTGTCTTTTGGAACAGGGCGTAGACACCATTTTCGGCTACCCCGGCGGCACCGTTTTGGACATTTACGACGCACTTTACAGAAACGGCAAGATAAATCACGTTCTCACGGCGCACGAACAGGGCGCCGCGCACGCCGCGGACGGCTATGCGAGAGTTACGGGCAAGGTGGGCGTATGCTTTGCAACCAGCGGACCGGGGGCAACCAACCTCGTTACGGGCATAGCAACGGCGTATATGGACAGCATACCCATGGTCGCCGTCACGGGCAACGTGGCGCTGAGCAACCTCGGGCGCGACTCCTTTCAGGAAATAGACATTGCCGGCATTACCATACCCATAACCAAGCACAACTTTATAGTCAAGGACGTAAACGAGCTTGCCGACACTATACGCCGCGCATTCTACATTGCCAATTCAGGCCGCAAGGGGCCCGTCCTCATCGATATTTTAAAGAACGTTCAGACGGCGGAGTGCGAATACGCGCCCGCGCCTCCTCTGCCCTGCAAGGCGGTACCCGTGAGCGCGGAAAAAATCAGGGCGGCGGCCGATATCGTAAACTCGTCTGAAAGGCCGCTTATTATGGTGGGCGGCGGCTCGGCGGCGAGCAACGCATCCGAAAAAATTCTCGCGCTGGCCGAAAAGCTGAACGCGCCCACTACCTACACCCTTATGGGCAAGGGCGTTATCGCCGACAACGACGAACGCAATCTCGGCATGCTTGGCATGCACGGCACCGTAGCCGCGGCAAAAGCGGTAATCGGTAGCGACTGCATTATCGCCCTCGGCACCCGCTTTTCTGACAGGGTTGCGCTCAACCGCGACCTTTGGGCGGACGGCAAAAAGGTAATACACGTAGATATCGACAACGCGGAGTTCAACAAAAACGTGCCCGTGACGCTGAGCGTTCTTTCGGACGTTTCGGTGTTCGCGGAAGAGCTGCTCCCCCTCGTCGGCAAAAAGGACGATAAATGGCTTAAATCGGCCATAGCCGCGGGGCAATCGGCAAAAATAAGCGATTGCAGGGCGTACGAAATACTGCGTGCGGCGGCCAAGCTTGCGCCCGAGGGAAGCCCTCTCGTAACCGACGTCGGCCAGCACCAGATGTGGGCGGCGCAACAATACCCCTTAAACAAACCCAAGACGTTCTGTTCGAGCGGCGGACTGGGGACGATGGGTTACGGCATGGGCGCCGCGATAGGCGCCGCGATAGGCACGGGCAAGCCGAGCGTTTTGGTTACGGGCGACGGCTGCTTCAATATGAACTTAACCGAACTGTCTACCGCCGTCACCTACGATATACCTATGGTCATTCTGCTTATGAACAACGGCGTTCTCGGAATGGTAAGGCAATGGCAGAAAATTTTCTACGGCGGCAGGTTTTCGCAGACTACGCTGAACAAAAAGACGGACTACATCAAATTCGCGGAAAGCTTCGGCGCAAAGGGCATAAGCCTCGCCGGGAGCGACGACGCGGAGGCCAAGCTGAAGGAGGCGTTCCGCTTTGCGACGGAAAACAGCTCCCCCGTGCTGGTAGACTGCCGCATATCCGGCGACGACAACGTTTTGCCGATGATAAAACCGGGCGCGACGTACGACACACAGTTTCAGAAAATGGAGGAAAAGTAAAATGGCCGACACGAAAAAATATACGATAGGCGCTCTGGTTTCCAACAAGAGCGGCGTTCTGACGAGAATTACGGGGCTTTTCGCGCGCAGGGGCTACAATATAGAGAGCCTTACCGCCTGCGCGACAGAGGACCCCGAGCTCTCGCGTATGACCATTATTTTGAACGGCGACGAGTACACCCTCTACCAGATGATACGCCAAATGGACAAGCTGGAGGACGTGAAAAAGATAGGTTGCGCAAACGAGCTTGACTGCGTTTACCGCGAGCTTCTGCTCGCCAAAGTCGCGGCGACGGGCGAAACGCGCTCCCAAATCGTAATGATAAACGAAATTTACAAGGCCAAGGTCGTAGACCTCTCGGTAGATACTATGATTCTGGAGCTGACGGGCGACCCCGAAAAGCTGGACGCCTACCTGAAAGTCATAGAGCCGTTCGGCATACTCGAAATGCAGCGCACGGGCGTGACCGTGCTCGCACGCGGCAGGCACACCCTCAAGGACAGGGATTGCTACGGCGACCACGTCAATTGATTTGTAATTTATTAAGGTTAAAGTTATGGACAATATTTTTTCAAACGATATCGATATGAGTTCGCAGCGCTCGCTCTTGAGGGCGCTGGGCTGGACCGACGAAGAAATGCAAAAGCCCATAGTCGGAATTATATGCGCACAGAGCGAAATAATCCCCGGCCATATGCATCTCGACATGATTGCAAAGGCCGCGGCCGAGGGGGTAATAGCGTCGGGCGGCAAGCCCGTGATAATGCCCTCTATCGGCGTTTGCGACGGCATTGCCATGGGGCACGCGGGAATGAAATATTCCCTCCCCTCCCGCGAAATTATTGCGGACGGCTGTGAAATCCTGCTGCGCGCGCACGCCGTACAGGCCGCAGTGTTTATAGGCAACTGCGACAAGATAATCCCCGGTATGCTTATGGCGGCGGCAAGGGTTAACATACCGAGCATATTCGTTTCCGGCGGGCCCATGCTCGC
Organism: uncultured Clostridia bacterium; assembly: GCA_964513195.1. Taxonomy (GTDB): domain Bacteria; phylum Bacillota; class Clostridia; order Christensenellales; family Borkfalkiaceae; genus Coproplasma. The sequence goes on from CAZELQ010000005.1 coordinate 3,209, forward strand.
GGGGCGCGTTCACGGCAAAAAGACCTCCCTTTCGACTATGTTCGAGGAGGTCGGCGCCTACAACGCAGGCAAGATAGACGAGGGCGAGCTTAAAGCTTTCGAATGTAACGCCTGCCCTACCTGCGGTTCGTGCAGCGGAATGTTTACGGCAAACAGCTTGAACTGCCTGTGCGAGGCGCTGGGTATGGCTCTGCCCGGAAACGGAACGCTGCCGATGGTCTACAGCCAAAGACTCGCGCTCGCAAAGCGCGCGGGCGCGGCGGTGATGAATCTTCTCGAAAAGAACATACGCCCCTCCGACATAATGACGCCCGCGGCGTTTAAGAACGCCGAGACGGTAGACATGGCCATCGGCGCCTCCACCAATACCGTCCTGCACCTCATTGCCGTAGCGCGCGAGGCCGGGCTTTCGGAGGAGCAGGTTTCGATAGACATATTAAACGAGATAAGCGAAAAGACGCCCAACCTTTGCAGGCTTGCGCCGGCGGGCGAACACTATATAGAGGAGCTCAACGAGGCGGGCGGCATTTCCGCGGTTATGAAAGAACTGTACGACGGAGGTCTCTTAAACGGCGAGGTTATGACGGCGGGCGGTATCCCCTTAAAGGAAGTAATCAAAAACGCGTATAACCGCGACCCCGAAATTATAAGACCGCTCGACAGGCCCTACTCCGCGCAGGGCGGCTTGACCGTTTTAAAGGGCAACCTTGCAAAGGATGGCTGCGTAGTAAAGAAATCGGCGGTCGACCCCAAGATGCTCCGCCACAGCGGCCCCGCCAAGTGCTTTGACAGTGAAGAAGAGGCAATGTCCGCCATATCGGGCGGCAGGATTGTAGCGGGCGACGTCGTAGTTATACGCTACGAGGGCCCCGTCGGCGGCCCCGGAATGAGGGAAATGCTGACACCTACCTCCGCCATTGTCGGCGCGGGTCTGGGCGACACGGTCGCGCTTATCACCGACGGCAGATTTTCGGGTGCGACGCGCGGCGCCGCGATAGGCCACGTCTGTCCCGAGGCGGCCGTAGGCGGCGTAATCGGAATAGTGCGCGACGGCGATATCATAGATATAGATATACCAGCCTGCACGCTGTCGGTGAGGCTTTCGGACGGAGAAATTGCCGAAAGACTTAAAAATTTCACCCCCAAACTCAAGCCTGTCGGCGGCTATCTCTCGAGATACAGACAGAGCGTAACCTCCGCTTCCCAGGGCAGTATATTCAAGAAATAAAACTATGAAAGAAATAACTTTTTATTGCAACGTAGAACAAGAAGTCGCGGCTATCGAGTGCGAGGTGCGCGACGCAGAGCTGGCGTTTATCGCTTCGGAGGACGAAAAGCTGAGCGTCACCTTTCCCAAAGCCAAAAACGTGCACGCGGGCTTCGGCGAGGACGGACTGATAGTAAAGCAGGGCAAGCGGCCTCTCTTTTCGGGCAGGCAGAAAATTAAAATCCGCGTACCCTCACACCTCGTGCCCTCGGTAAAAATCAACGCGGACGACTCGCCCGTCACCTTCGGTGACGGCATTTACGGCGAGCTTTCCTTCCATTCCCGCGGCGGCAGTCTTGCGGTCTCGGGCAGCGCGTTTTCGGGTTTGACCGTCTCGGGCGACGGTACCGAGGTCAGTCTACAGCGCTGTACGGTAAAGGAGAACCTTATGGTCAACCTGACGGACGGCAACATTCTGTGCGAGGAAGTTTTCGCCACGGGAATCGACTGCCACACCGTGGGCGGCAATATCGGAATGGCTATCGTGGAAGGAAAGGAGAGCACGTTGGAAACGCAGAGCGGCAACATCTCGGCAACGCTCAAAGGTACGGCGGAGAGCTACTCCACCTCCATTCTGGCAATGAACGGTATGTCCAACCGCGACGGCATAACGGTGGACGGCGCCGAACGCTTTTTACGCGCGTTTACCGAGAGCGGCAACATAATGCTGGACTTCACCGACGACGGAAAAGAACAGCCCGCAGAGGCGGAGACGGAATTGCCCGCGGAGGAAGAAAAGGAGTAAAAATTATGGGAATGACGGCATCGCAGAAAATTCTTGCGGCGCACGCAAACTTAAAGCAAGTAAGCGCGGGGCAGTTGATTTCGGCAGAACCCGATTTGGCGCTTGCCAACGACATAACGGGCCCCGTTGCGATAAACGAATTTAAAAAATCGGGCGTAAAAAAGGTGAAGGACGGCGGGAAAATTACTCTCGTCATGGACCACTTTGCGCCCAACAAGGACATTAAGAGTGCGGAAAACTGCAAATCCTGCCGCGTATTCGCCAAAGAGCAGGGCATTGAAAACTTCTACGACGTGGGCAAGATGGGCATCGAACACGCCCTTCTGCCGGAGCTCGGCCTCGTCGGAGCGGGCGACCTCGTTATAGGCGCGGACAGCCATACCTGCACATACGGCGCTCTCGGAGCTTTCTCTACGGGGGTAGGCTCCACCGATATGGCGGCGTGTATGATTAGCGGCAAGTGCTGGTTTAAAGTGCCCTCCGCGATAAAATTCGTGCTGCACGGCAAGCCCCGAAAGGGCGTTTGCGGCAAAGACCTGATTTTACATATTATCGGAATGATAGGCGTCGACGGCGCGCTTTATAAGAGTATGGAATTCGTCGGCGACGGCGTAAAAAACCTTTCCATCGACGACCGCTTTACCGTGTGCAATATGGCAATCGAGGCGGGCGCGAAAAACGGAATCTTTCCCGTCGACGAGGTTGCCTTGGAATACATGAAGGGCAGGTTTAAGCGCCCCGTCAAGATTTACGAGGCCGACCCCGACGCGCAGTACGACCGTGTTTACGAAATAGACCTTGCTACCCTACAGCCCACCGTCTCCTTCCCCCACCTGCCCGAGAACGCAAAGACTCCCTCCGAGTGGGGCGAAATCGCCATAGACCAAGTGGTTATAGGCAGCTGTACCAACGGCAGAATTTCCGATATGCGAATAGCCGCCGAAGTGTTGAAGGGCAGAAAGGTGGCAGACAACGTGAGAACGATTATAATTCCCGCAACGCAGAGCGTATACAGGCAGTGTATCGAGGAGGGGCTTGCCCAAATTTTCATAGACGCGGGCGCGATTATTTCCACCCCCACCTGCGGCCCCTGTCTGGGCGGCTATATGGGCATTTTGGCGGAGGGCGAACGCGCCGTTTCCACGACCAACCGCAATTTTGTGGGACGTATGGGACACGTAAAGAGCGAAGTTTACCTCGCCTCCCCCTACGTTGCGGCGGCAAGCGCGGTCGCGGGCAGGCTTGCCACGCCCGACGAATTATAAGGAGAAGCCAAATGAACAAGACCTTTAAATACGGCAACGACGTAGACACCGACGTAATAATCCCCGCAAGATATCTCAACGACCCTAGCGAAAAGGCGCTTGCCTCGCACTGTATGGAGGACATCGACGCGGAATTCGTAAAGACCGTAGAGGAGGGCGACGTGATTGTCGCGGGCGATAATTTCGGTTGCGGCAGCTCCCGCGAGCACGCGCCCCTTGCCATTAAAGCGAGCGGCGTAAAGCTTGTAATCGCCAACTCGTTCGCGCGGATTTTCTACAGAAACGCCATCAATATCGGCCTGCCCATACTCGAATGTCCCGAGGCCGTCGCCGCAATAAGCGCGGGCGACAGCGTATCTTTCGATTTGTCCGCGGGCAAAATTTACGACGAGACTACCAAACAGGAGTTCAAAGCCGAACCCTTCCCTCCCTTTATTCGGGAAATCATTTCGGACGGGGGCCTGTTAAAGCACCTCGCAAAGCAGGCAAAATAATATTAAAACACCGATTAACCCCGATATATGTCGGGGCCGATTTAAAATTGAGGTACGAATATGGAATATAATATCGTCGTTTTGGACGGCGACGGAATAGGACCGGAAATCTGCGGCGGGGCAATCAAGGTACTTCAAGCCGTCGGCAGGAAATTCAATCATAAGTTCGATTTCACGCACAAGCTTATAGGCGGTTGCGCGATTGACAAGTGCGGCAACCCGCTGCCCGAGGATACCGTTTCGGCGTGCCTTAAAAGCGACAGCGTTCTTCTGGGCGCGGTGGGCGGCTATAAGTGGGACAACCTGCCCGTCGGCGTCCGCCCCGAAAAGGGCCTTTTGGGCATAAGAAAGGCAATGAATCTGTATTCCAACATACGCCCCGCAAAGCTGTGGAAGAGCCTTGCAAACGCCTCTCCGCTCAAATACGAGTCGGTGAAAAACGGCGTCGAAATAATAATCGTAAGGGAGCTTACGGGCGGCATATACTTCGGGGAACGCGGCAAGGGAGTCGACCCCGAGGACGGCGAATACGCTTGGGACACCGAGAAATATTCGGTAAAAGAAATCGAGCGCATTATGCGCATAGCGTGCGAGCTTTCCTCAAAGCGCACCAAGAAAATTATTTCCGTCGATAAAGCGAACGTGCTTGAAAGCAGCCGTCTCTGGCGAAGAACGGTGCACGAATATGCGGCGAAACACTACCCCGAGATAACGGTCGAAGATATGCTCGTCGACAACACGGCTATGCAGATAGTCAAAAACCCCGCGCAGTTCGACGTTGTGGTCACTTCGAATATTTTCGGCGACATACTTTCCGACGAGGCGGCGCAAGTGACTGGCTCAATCGGTATGCTCGCCTCATCTTCACTGGGCGACGGCACGAGGGGGCTTTACGAGCCTATACACGGCTCCGCACCCGACATTGCGGGTAAAGATATCGCCAACCCCATAGCAACCGTTTTGGCGGCGGCGATGATGCTGCGCGACAGCTTTTCGCTTGCTGAGGAATACGCCGCTATAGAAAACGCGGTTCAGGCGGTGCTCGACGAGGGCTACCGCACGGCGGACATTATGGAAGAAGGTAAAATTAAGGTCGGCTGCCGCCGGATGGCGCAGCTGATAACAGAGCGCATATGATTGAAGAAAATTTGAAAAAACTGTTAGAAGAAATTCCGCAAACCAACCGTTTCGGCGAGAAGGTTACGCTCGTAGGAGCGGTAAAAATGCAGACCGTAGATAGCATTAACCGCGCCATATGTGCGGGTCTTTCCGATATCGGCGACAATCACGTACAGGAATTCAGGGAAAAGTACGATTTGATTTCCGGCAACCCCAAAAGGCACTTTATAGGCCACTTGCAGACTAACAAGGTTAAATATCTTTTGGGCAAGGTCGACCTCTACCACTCGCTCGACAGAGTTGCGCTCGCCGAGGAGCTTTCCAAGCGCGGCGAAAGGGCGGGCGTGGTTTCGGACGTGCTGATACAGATAAATATAGGTAACGAGGCGAGCAAGTCGGGCTTCGATATCTCGGAAGCCGAAGAGGCCTGCCGCATTGTTTCCGCCCTACCCGCCGTCAGGCTAAGGGGACTTATGGCAATGCTGCCCGATACGGACGACGCGGCTCTGCTTAAAAAACTTGCAACGCTGATGAGACGGAAGTTCGACGGGTTAAAGCCGCACTACGGCGGGTTCGACTACCTCTCGATGGGTATGAGCGGCGATTGGAAATTGTGTGTGGATTGCGGCTCCAACATGATACGGTTGGGCACCGCCATTTTCGGGCACAGGCAATATTGAAGCCTGCGCCTTAATTTTTTTATTGCATTGCACGGAGCGGAGTGTTATAATAAATAAAGAGTATCTACGGAGGACTAAAAAATGAAGATTGCGATAACGGGCGCATCGGGCAATATGGGCGGCGGATTTTTGGAAGCGCTGAACGGTTGCCCCGAGGCCGCCGACAACGTCAAGTTACTTATAAGAAGCAGAAAAAAGGCCGAGAAGGTCTTGAAAATCTGCCCCGCTTTGAAGAAAAAGACCGAGGTTATAATAGGCGGACTCGAAGACGCCGAAGCCTGCAAGAAACTTGTGGACGGCTGCGACTACGTTTTTAACGTCGCGGCGGTCATTCCCCCCGCTGCGGACAACGACCCCAAAGCCGCTATCGCCGCAAACGTAACGGGCGTAAATAACATTATTGCCGCTATCGAGGCGGCGGGCGGGAAACAGCCCGTACTCGTACATATCTCCTCGGTAGCCGTATACGGCAACCGCTGCGGCGCACACAAATGGGGCGGCGTTGGCGAGCCGCTCATCTCCGGTCCGTTCGAGCTGTACTCGGCAACCAAGATATTGGGCGAGTACGCCGTGCTCCAATCGAACGTAAAAAAGTGGGTGGTGCTGCGCCAAACGGCGATGCTGCACTACAATATGTTCTCCGACAATATCCACGACGGGCTTATGTTCCACACCCCCGTGAACGCCCCCTTCGAGTGGGCGACGGTCAAGGACAGCGGCAGGCTTCTTTTGAATCTTTTGGTAAAGTCGGAAAGGGGTGAATTGCCCGAGAAATTCTTTAAAAAAGTCTACAACATCGGCGGCGGCGCCGATACGCGCGTTTACGGCTATCAGAGCTACGACGACGGCTTTAAAATAATAGGCGGGCGGTTCGAAAAATTTTTCAAACCCTGGTACAACGCGCCCAAAAACTTCCACGGAATGTGGTATACCGACAGCGACGAGCTGGAAAATTATCTGTCTTTCCGCAGTCAGTCGTGCGACGATTTCTGGAAAGAGATGGCGGAAAGGCACAAAATTTATAAGCTCGGCAAAATAGTGCCGTCCTGCATAATATCGGGTCTGGTAATAAAGCCGCTTTTAAAGGACGCAAACTCCCCGCACGCTTGGGTCAAAAACGGCGACGAGGCGAGAACGGTGGCCTACTTCGGAAGCTTGGAAAACTATAACGCGCGCAAAAAGCTGAGCTGGAAAGACGTAGCCCTGCCCGAGGGCGTGGAGGATTTCACCCCGCCGAGCAAGGAGGAAAGAATAGCGGCCTACGGCTACGATACGTTGAAAACCGACGATGAATTGACCCCTTCCGATCTGATTTCGGTTGCCGAGGCGCACGGCGGAAAGATTATAAATCCCGACGATTTCGACGGCGATATGTATAAAAAGCTCGTCTGGGAAAATTCGGACGGCGAGAGGTTCGAGGCGGGCGCCTACACCGTCCTGCGCGCCGGGCATTGGGAGCACGCACTTTACAGAGAATTTAAGTGGGAGTTTGACAGGCTCTCCAAAAAGGATAGAATTTTCGCCCGTATCTGGCTGGACAGTCACGACAAAGACGACGATAACGTATATTACTTCGACAAAGATTTCAAAGCGCATCTGGAAAAGATAAAATGAAAATAGCAATCGTTTATTTCTCGGCTACGGGCAACACCGAAAAAGTCGCAAAATTGTACCGCGAATATTTCGAAAAGCAGGGGCATGCGTGCACTCTTTATCCTCTGCCGCTCACAGGCAGTGCCGACTTTTCGCAATTCGACGTACTTGGCGTCGGTTACCCGATTCACTCTTTCAACGCACCGCAGAACGTTTTGAAATTCGCTAAGGGGCTTAAAAAGCGCGACGGTAAATTAAAGACGTTTATCTTCAAGACCAGCGGCGAGCCCGTCAAGATGAGCAGGGTATCCTCGTTAAAGCTGATAAAAATTCTGAAAAGGCGGGGATATGCCGTAACGAACGAGTATCAGTACGTTATGCCCTACAATATGATTTTCCGACACACCGACCATATGGCATACACCATGTGGGAGACGGCCAAGGCGCTCGCCCCAATCGACTGCGGCGAAATTTCAGGCGACGTTCCGCACCGCGAGAAGAAACTTTTTCTCGGCGGACTGTGGGCGTGGTTCTGCCGCATCGAACAACCCGGCGCGCACGTAATCGGTCACTTTTACAAAGCCGAGAAAGACTGCATAGGCTGCGGGCTGTGCGCAAAGGACTGCCCCGCAGGCAATATTAAAATGGTGGACGGCAAGCCGAAATTCGGCAACCGTTGCCTGATTTGCGCCCGCTGCTCGTTCCGCTGTCCGAAAAACTGCATAAACATCGGCCTTTTAAACGGCTGGAAGGTGCACGGCGACTACTCTTTCGAGGACGGCGACCCGAACGAAAAAAACGGGCACGAAAACTACTGCAAGAAAGCATACGAAAGATATTTCAAGGCGGCCGGGGAGCGGATTCGCAGCTTTAACGCCGCCGATAACGGAGGAAAGTAAACACCCTCCCGTACATTAAGATATATTAGGGCCGCGGCAAAAGCCGCGGCCGTTTTTTATGCCGTCTTTCGCTTAGTACTCCTCCCCGTACTCCTCTTTATAATAGCCGACGGCCTTATTTTCGTAATCGCCTTGTAAGCTTCGCCGAACAAAACCGTAGAGAGCGACGCGCCGAACACGGCCGGCCAATAAGCGGCGGGCAGAGCGGCTATACCGAATGCGGGGGCGAGCGGCGACAGGCACAGCCCCACGTTGACGGCGACGCCGAGCGCGACGGTAACAAGAAGCGTCTTGTTGGAGAACAACCCGAAGAGCGCGGAGCTTTGCCCCGACCTGACGTTGAAAGCGTGGAACAGCTCCGCGAAAGAAAGCGTTAAAAACGCCGCGGTCGTTGCTTGCTGTGCGCCCGCATTTACGTAGGCTACGGCGTACATTATAACCGTTACCCCCGTAATATATGCCGCCGAACAGAGTGTAAAGGCAAGCGAACTTTTTGAGAACAGCGCCTTTTCGGTGCGCACGGGCGGGTGGTTCATACAGTCCTTTTCCCCCTTTTCGACGCCCAATGCGAGCACGGGGAAGCTGTCGGTTATCAGGTTAATCCAAAGCAGCTGCGTGGACGGCAGGAACTCACAGCCGAAGAACAGCACGGTAGCGATGACGATGGCCAAGACCTCGGCGAGGTTTGTCGAGAGGAAGAACTGTATCGTCTTTTTTACGTTGGAAGAAATTCTGCGCCCCTCCTTTACGGCGGTGACTATCGTAGTGAAATTGTCGTCGGTGATTATCATATCGGCGACCGACTTGGTAACTTCGGTGCCGCTTTTGCCCATAACTATGCCTATATCGGCTTCTTTGACGGAGGGTGCGTCGTTAACGCCGTCGCCCGTCATCGCCACGACTTCGCCGCCGCGCTTTTTGAGCTTAACGATTATGTTCTTATGCTTAGGTGAAACGCGCGCAAAAACCTTGGCCCGCTTTACCGCCTCTTTTAACTGCGGCTTGGTCATATTGTCGAGCTCCGCGCCCGAGACCACCTCGTCGCGGCGGTAGGTTATTCCGGCCTTTTTGGCAATGGCGAAGGCCGTTTCGGCGCTGTCGCCCGTTATCATAACGGTCGTAATACCCGCCCGACGGCAGGTAGACACCGCTTCTTTTACACCCTCCTTTATCTCGTCCATCATGCCGCAAACGCCCAAAAAGATGAGCTCTTCTTCCTTCAGTTCGCCGTCCGCGCGCTTTGCAAAAGCCAGAACCCGCAGCGCCTCGGCCGCCATTCCGGCACAGCATAGCTCTATCACGCGCTTGTCTTCCGCAGTAACGGGGCGCACGGCGCCGTCCGTCTCTATAAGCGTACAGCGCTTTAATACCTCCTCAACCGCGCCCTTGGTAAACACCTTGACCCCGCGCGTTGTTCGGGCGCGCACGCTCATAAGCTTTCTTTCGGAGGAAAAGGGTATTTCGCCCTGTATCTCGTATCCGCCCTCGTACCCGCAGGCGGCCGAGTATTGCTTTAAGGCTATTTCCGTGGGGTCGCCGAGGTACCCGCCGCCGCCCGTCTTTACTCGGCTACAGATTGTCATGCATTCGGCAATTTCCGAATTTGCCCCCGTAATATCGTCCAACGAACCCGTTTTACCCACCGAATATGCCTTAACGACGCGCATTTGGTTTTTTGTAAGCGTTCCCGTCTTGTCGGTGCAGATACAGCTACAGCTGCCGAGCGTCTCTACGCACTTCAATTTGCGAATAACCACGTTTTCCTTGCTCATACGCTGAACGCCCATTGCCATTATTACGGACACGACCGCAGGCAAGCCCTCGGGTATTGCCGCGACCGCGACGGCTATGGCCGTCATAAAATTCTTTAAAAGTCCGCCCGTGCGCGCCGCCATTCCCAAAATAAAGAGCAGCGCGGCGACGGCGATGACGAAAACAGATATGATTTTGCCCAGCTTATTTAAGCCGCGCTTTAAGGGCGTTTCGCCCTTTTTGACGTCTTTCAGCGTTCCGGCGATATCGCCTATTTCCGTACTCTCTCCAACCGAAGTAACGACGCCCTCGCCGCTTCCGCCCACCACAAAGGTCGACGAGAACAATAAATTTTTGGCGTTGGAATAATCGACCGCCCGACCCGCGACGACCGTATCTCCCTTTTCGACGGCGCCGCTCTCGCCCGTGAGCGCAGATTCGTCGCACCTTAATGAGTTTGAGGAAATTATGCGCAGGTCGGCGGGAACGACGTCGCCCTCCTCCAAAACGACGATATCGCCGACGGTAAGCAGGGTTGTGTCCACCTCTTTTATCTGCCCGTCGCGACGCACGCGCGAGGTTGAGGCGTTTAGCTTTCTCAGCCCTTCTATCGCCTTATCGGCGCGGTATTGCTGTACCGTTTCGACGACGGCGTTCAAAAAGATTATGCCCGCTATTATTGCCGTATCGACGAGGTCGCTCGCCTCGCCCGAAAACATAGCCACGACCGCCGATATGCAGGCCGCGGCAATAAGCATGGCCGTCATTACGTCGCCGAACTGAGAGAAAAATAAGCCTATCACCGACTTACGCTTTTCCTTTTGCAGTTGGTTTTTGCCGTATTTTGCAAGGCGGCGGGCGGCTTCCTCTTCGGATAGCCCGTCTTTGCCGCTCTTTAAAAGCTCCAACGCGCGCTGTGACGACACGTCTGCGTATTTAAGCATAATTCACCCCATAGTCATTATGTAAATAAACTATTACCCAAGGGCCGAAAATATGAAAATCCCCCGCCGCAAGGCGAGGGAAAAATTTTTTTTGTCCGGTTTAGTAGAGCTCCGTTCCGTCTTTTAGCCCGGGAAAACGCGTGCATAGAAGCCCGAATATGAGCCGCGCGCTCATATTGGCGCCGTAGTTGTGCCGCTGGGTGAGGGCCGCGTCCCTATAGGGCTGTAACAACGCGGGGCAGGCCGAAAACTTTTCTATCATGTCGGCCGCCTTTTTAACGTTAAACTGTTTGACGGCGCTGCCAACGGTCTTTATATAGTAGTTGCCTATGCACCTTTCGATATCGCCCGCATAGTGGGTTATGAGCTGTGGCACGCCGAAAAAGCACGGCTCGGCCATAAGGCTTGCTCCGCTCTTGCCGCAGCTCAAATCGGCGCATGCAATCAGCTCGAAAATGTTGTCGGCAAGCTCGTAGGGGTACAGCGAGGTGTTTCCCTTGCACTCAATCGATTTCAAGCTTTCGTAAAGCTTTCTGTTCTTGCCGCACACAGCCAAGAGATTAACGGGCAGGTCGCGCTTTATAATCTCCTTGCAGAGAGCGCCCGCCTTACCCACGCCGTAGCCGCCGTCGGCAAGAATTATAGTGAATTTATTCTCGTCGATGCCGAGCTTGCGCCTAAGCTCCTTTTTGTCCGAGGTCACGTTAAACGCTTCCTTGCGGATGAGGAAAGGCACCTTTTTTAGGTCGTCGCCCTTATAGCGTCTTTTGTGCTTTCTTTTGGCCTTTTCGTAGCCCGTCGGCATAGAGACGAGGGTCAAGTCGCACTTGTAGCGGAACAGCGTGTTTATCTCCGCATCGGGACAATACATAGCCGTAAGCGGCCTGTCGGGCATATTCATTGCGTAGTAGTTGGTCGCCCAATGGGTGGAAACGACCAAATCGGGGCGGAGCTTTTGCATATACTCTATACCCCTCTTCGCCGCGCCGAAACCTATGAACACGACCGCGCCCCAAGTGGCAAGCGTAGTCCGCCAAAAACCCATATTAAAGGTTGCGAAATAACCTATCGAAGGGTGCTTGTTGTAGGTTATTACGTCCTTGACGAGGGAACGCTCGTACTTTTTGAGCTTTTCGTCGCCCGACTCCGTAAAAAACGAGGAGCGCACGACCTCCACCTTGTCGCCGTACAGCCTTTCGAACTCGTCGGCAATGCTGTTCATAGGCATAATATGACCGAGCCCCGCTTCCGTATAGGGAAAAAGCACGCGCGGTTTAGCCATATTATACCTCCTTTAAAAGCTTTTAAGTTGCCGTTTTTTTTATTTCTCTTCGTCGGGGTGTAATTCCTTGAGCGATAAGTCGAGAATGGGCGCAGAGTGGGTGAGCGCACCCGACGACACGTAGTCTACGCCCGCGTCCTTTATCTTTACGATATTCTCAAGCGTCACGTTGCCGCTGCACTCGGTCACCGCCCTGCCGTCTATAAGCTTTACCGCGGTCTTCATATCTTCCACCGACATATTGTCCAGCATAATTATATCGGCGCCCGCATCAAGCGCTTCCCTGCACATTTCCAGATTTTCCACCTCAACCTCTATCTTGCGGACGAAGGGGGCGTATTCTCTGGCCATCTCCACGGCGCGCTTCACGCCGCCCGCCGCGCCTATATGGTTGTCTTTTAAAAGTATGCCGTCGGAAAGATTGTAACGGTGGTTGTGTCCGCCGCCCACGCGGACGGCGTATTTTTCGAATACGCGCATGTTGGGGGTGGTCTTTCTCGTGTCCAAGAGCTTGGTGCCGCTTCCCTCCAACAGTTTGGCGACGCTGTTCGTATACGTAGCTATGCCGCTCATTCTCTGCAAAAAGTTCAAAGCGACGCGCTCCGCAGACAAAAGCACGCGTATGTCTCCCATAACGATTGCAAGAAGCTGACCCTTTTTGACCGCGTCGCCGTCGGCGACGAAATATCTGAACTGCGTATTTTCGTCCAACAGCTTAAACGCTCTTTCGAACACGTTTAACCCGCAGATAATTCCGTCCTGCTTGCAAATGAGCTTGACCGTACCCTTTTTATAGCCCTTCATTACGGCGTTGGTGGTTACGTCCTCGTTGCCGATGTCTTCCTCCAGCGCCTGCTTAATAAGCCTGTCCATTATAAGCTTCTCTGTGAGATAATTCATCTTCTTTTCTCCTTGAACAGTAGGTTTACGTCCTTTCCCGCGTCGGCCATGGCGACCGCTTCCTGTACGTCCTTTTTATAGGTCTTTAAAAGCTTGGAGGGGTCGGAATATTGCGACGCGTCGATGGCTTGCGCGATTTCCGTATCGCTTTTTCCCGCAGGTACGCTGTAATTTGCGCCGATATCTTTCGCCGCGCGCTTTGCGAATATCAGGCTCTCCAACAGCGAATTGGATGCCAGCCTGTTTTTGCCGTGCACGCCGTTGCAACACGTTTCGCCCACCGCATATAGGCGGGGCATGGTCGTCTTGCCCTCCAAATCGCTCCTTATGCCGCCCATAAAGTAGTGTATCGCGGGAACGACGGGTATACACTCCTTGTATACGTCGTATCCCTCTTCGGCGCAACGCTTTACAATCTGGGTGAAATGGGAGGAAAGCTCCTCTTTCGGTATGGGTCTGAGGTCGAGCCAGACGTACTCGGTGCCGTCCTTTTCCATCTGCGCGCGGACCGCCTTCGTAACGACGTCGCGCGGACGTAGCTCGTCGACGAACCTTTCCATATTCTTATTCAGAAGGTGCGCCCCCTCGCCCCTGACCGATTCCGAGACGAGAAATCTTCTGCCCTTCTTTTTGGTGTAAAGGCTTGTGGGGTGTACCTGAATATAGTTTATGTTGTCTACGATCACGCCGTGCCGCAAGCTGATTGCGAGAGCGTCGCCCGTGAGCACGCTGAAGTTGGTGGTGTTGCCGAAAGCGCCGCCGACGCCGCCCGTGGCAAGCACGGTATAGTCGGAAAATACGTACTTTACCTTGTCGCCGTCGTTGCCGTCGCAAACGACTATTCCGCGGCACTGCCCGCCGTCCTCTATGATATCGAGCATGGCGATGTCGAAAGCTATCTGCACGTTGTCAAGCTTTTTTACCGCAGCCAAGAGCTTTACGGTAATCTCCTTGCCCGTACAATCCTCGTGATAACAAATTCTCGGAACCGAGTGCCCGCCCTCGCGGGTGAATGCGAGGGAGCCGTCCGCCTCCCTCTCAAAGTCCACGCCGCAGGCGATAAGGTCGTCGATCATCTCGCGCGAACCCTTTATCATACACTCCACGGCGGCGGGATTGTTTTCGTAGTGACCGGCCCGCATCGTATCTTCGAAGTACGTGTCGTAGTCGTCATCGTCGCGCAGACGGCTTATGCCGCCCTGAGCTAAGTAACTGTCGCTCTCCTCGGGCGACTTTTTGCAGATTATAAGCACCGATTTGGTTTTCGGCAGATTCAGCGCGCAGTTAAGCCCCGCTACGCCCGTACCGACGATAACCACGTCGTATTTTTGTTTGAGTTCAGCCATTAGAACGCCTTGTTTAAAATTTATTTTAAACAAGTATAGCGCAAACGCGGGCAACTGTCAAACAAAAGATTTTAACTTGAAAATATAATCGACAACATAAGTCAATTTTTTGTGTGATAGGCGGGCGGTTAAAAAAATATGATAGCGTGTAAGGAGGAGCGAAAATGTTAGTAAGTCAGCTCTACGGAATGAAAATCGTGCAAAAGGACCAAAAAAAACGCGGCTATATACTCGGTATAAGCTGCGCGGAAAATAAAATTGAGGGCTATATATGCTGTAGTGAGAGCGAAAGCGAATTCTTTGCGGACGGGGCCAAGGCCGTTTTATGCAAGGAATTTATGACCTTTGAAAATACCGCTAAGAGAAACAGAAAATGCGCAGAGCTAAGGCTGGGCAGGGCGGTTTATTCCGACAAGGGTAAATTCCTCGGTCACTTAACCGACTGCACTGCGGCGGGCAATAAGCTGAGCTTCGCGCTCGTCGGCAAGAAAAAATACCCCTTCTCCCGCCTCATTTTGGGCGACGTAATAATTTTAAAGGACGAAAAGCTGGCCGCCTCCGTCACGGCGAAAGATATGATGATAGAGCGCCTCTGTAACGATTAGCAAAGGGTGGGTAGTTTCGTCTACAGGTCGTATTTCGCCATAAGCTTTAAAAGGGCGTTGAACATATCGTTCAGCGCCTCCCCTTCCTGCGGGGAGAGCGAGCCCTTTACCTTATAGACCGTGAGAGCGGTCTTTATTTTCTCGAGCTCCTGCCTGTCGCTCCGCCCCAACGTTTTCAATAATAGCTTGTCGGAAATGGAGAGGGCGTGCTCCAATCTTACGCCCGTCTGTACCGCGGGGACGGCCTGCTGTACGGGCCGGACGTCACGCTCACCCACCCTGACCACCGGAACGGGTGCGCAGTCCTCGCTCACGGCGTTTCTCTTTTTAACTTTGAACAGCGCGCACACGGCGCCGTAGAAAACGTAGCCGATAAACCAGAAGAGAGCTGCGGCGGCCACGGCCTGAACGAGGGGAAACGCCGAGGCGAATATCGCAAGCGTCAGAGCCGTAAACAGATTTACCAAGTGCAAAAGCGGCCGCTTGTCGCTGCGCCGCACCGAGGGCGAAAGCGCGCAGAAAATAAGCGTGAAAACCATTACCGCGCCGAACGCCGCCAAGTCGACGGTGACGAGAAGCCCGAAATTCAGATTGACGAGCTGATTCAAAAACCTTGCGAAGAACTGTGAAATTTCATTCATACAGGTAAATTATAGCCTCCCATTCATGCGAAAGGGAGGCTATTTTGGCGTTTTATATCTGTTTTTGCCAATCAAATTGACATATCGAGTTGTCTGAGCCGCTTTATATTCAGTATGGTGGTCGTGACCGCCGAGGGGCCGAGACCGTAAATTTTGCAAACCACGCTCTTATACAGCGCGAGCTGGGGAGCGTATTTCGATTTTATCTGCCCGTCGGTGCGCCCCGAATACTTATAATCTATTATGTCCGCGCCGACGACGCGGCCGTTATCGTAGCTTAACAGCAACAAATCGATTGCGCCCTGCACGATGACCCCGTTGCCGTCGTCCTCGCCCACAGCGACGACTCCGCTTGCGCCGCCCTGCACCGCCCTGTAATCGGCCGAGGGCAGCCTGCATATGAACTCACGTTCTCTGAAATCGCGCTTTTTGCCTATACTGTCGAACGCGGGCATATTCAGAATTTCCACGAGCCCGTCGGTATTCAACATCTGCCTTTGCTTATACGTTATCAGCCCGTCCTCCAGCCACGCCGAAAGCTCTTCCTCTACTCCCTCTTTGTCTTTCCGCGCGAAGTCGCAGAGCTCCAGAAAGCGATGGTAGGCAACGCCCCGTTCTATGGCGTCGCTCCCCGCCTCTTCGCCGTCCTCGGTAAACAGGGGCTGCGCGTCCTCGCCGCCGCCCTTCAGTTCAAGTATCCTTGAAGCCGAGCTCTTTACGGGAAGCCCGGTGCCCGTCGCGTACTTATATTCGAAGTCCCTAAGCTCTTCCAGAATCTTCGTCATCTGCCCGTCGGCGCGGGTATCGTCCAACAGCGCGCCGCCGTTTGAATGACCGTCCGAAACAGATTGGACGGGCAATATGCGGGGGTTAAACGCAGTCACGTCGAACAGCGAGGCGTAGTCGGAAGCGCCGAGGGCGCGCATAAGGTCGAACTTCTCCGCCCTCGAAGTAAGCACGTGCAACGCGTACTTCGCGCGGGTGCAGGCAACGTAGAAAAGATTTATCTCGTTGCTCAGCTCCTCCCTCTCGGCGCGCGCCTTTACCAATTTTCTGAGCAGCGTCGTAGAGTAAGTACGTTTCTCCGCGTCGTAATATTTGGGGGCGAAACCGAGCTCCTCGTCGAAGGGCATATCGTCTTTCGCGTCGCCCGTAAACAAGGCGGCTATGTCCGCAACTATAACCACGGGGAATTCCAGCCCCTTGGAGGCGTGCATGGTCATTACCTTTACACAATCGGACGTCAAG
Organism: uncultured Clostridia bacterium; assembly: GCA_964513195.1. Taxonomy (GTDB): domain Bacteria; phylum Bacillota; class Clostridia; order Christensenellales; family Borkfalkiaceae; genus Coproplasma. The sequence goes on from CAZELQ010000005.1 coordinate 19,989, forward strand.
GAAGCCGAAACGGGAATTTTGTTGCCGCACGCCTTTATCTTGAGCAAAAAGGCGCTGAGGGTGAGCTCCCCGGAGGGGCCGTACGCCTCTTGCCGAAGCCTTTGAAGCGAAGCCAGCTTGTTCTCGCCGTCGAACACGGAGGCGAAGCCGTAGTGTGCGACCAGCTCGTCAATCACCCTTGCGGCGCCTATACTGCGGGCGGCCGTGCGTATCTTGTCCACCCTGCCGAGAAAGGCGTTTAGCTTATCTGCCAGCGCGCCGCGCCCGCTCCCGCAAAGCATTTTCACGCACTCCCTGAACAGCGGCGGCCTCCCCGCACCCGTTCCGTTGCCGTAGAGCCGCACTTCGGCTAACTGCGTCCGCGTGAATCCGCCGAGCGGGGAGAGCATTGCCGCGGCGAGCGGAATATCCTGCTCGCCGTTGTCTATGTAGGAGAGTACGGCCAGAATACACTTGATTTCGGGGCGGTCGCAGATATTGGTTTCGGCAACGCCCGCAACGGGGTATTTGGTTGACACGGCGCGCATGAGGGCCTGTACGGCGGCGTTGGAGCGCTTTCGTGTCAGCACGCAGATATCGCCCGTCTGAATCTTCTTTTCGGTCTGTCCGTCGGGGTCGTAATAGGTCTTTTTGAGCGACTCCTCGATGAGCGAAAGCACTGCAAGCCCCTCGGCGGAGAGAGTGCGCGACGTCTTTTCGCCCTCCGCAACCGAATAGACGTCGTTAGGCGCTTCCCGCTTTACGTCCCCGTCTTTAAAAAGACAGATTTCCGCCTCGCCCGTAAATCCGTCCGCGTAGCGTTCACCTCCGCGCATGGCATGGCCGTCGGCATAGTCGAACTCGCCGAGAGGCGGACGCATAATTCCCGAGAACAGCCCGTTCACGAAGTCAATCACCTTGCGCGAGCTTCTGAAATTATCGGGCAGAACGACGTGCTGCCTGCCCTCCTCGCGGCATTTTTCGGCAAAAAAGCGGGAACGGCTGCCGCGGAAGCCGTAAATGGCCTGCTTCAAATCGCCCACGCAGAACACGTCGCCGCCGCCGACCGCGCTTATAATTTCGTCCTGTATGGGATTCACGTCCTGATACTCGTCGACGAAAACGTACTTATACTGCGCGCGGATTTTTTCACGCACGTCGCCGTCGCACTCTCCGCCCCTTAACAGGCGGAGCGCATAGTGCTCCAAATCACTGTAATCCAGCTTACCCTCATCGCGTTTGACCGCATAATATACCTCGTCGAAGCGCTTTATGAGGCTGATAAACGACTGCGCGAGCGCGCCGCTTTCAAGGAATTTTTTTCTCTCCTCTCCGCGCGAAGAAATATCTTTTATCAGTGCCTTATAGCGCTTTTTGACGCTTTCGGCAAACGCGGCGAACTCGGCGTCCGCCTCCGCCGTTTCCTCTCTCACCTTGGGTTTGATAAACGCGGTCAGTCTGTCGGGAGCGGCAAACAGGTCGCCGCAGGTAAAGTAGGTTATAAGCGATTTACGCATATCGTCCAGCACTCTCCGATAGGCCTCGGCGCCCGCTGCGGGAGAAAAATTTTGCTCGAAATTAACTATTTCTCCGTCCAACAGCCGACAGCGGGAAGCGACGAAATCGTAGTAGCGGCCGCACACCGTGTCGAACCACTCGTCGGTGCACGCTCTCAGACTGCACTCGTTTAAAAGAGCGACGTAGTCGGGGCGGAGCCGCACCTCGTCGTACGCGGCGAGCAACATACTTTTAAGGTATGCGTCGCTGCGCTTTTTCCTGAACGTCGATAAAAGGCGCAGGAGGTCGGCGTCCTTCTCGGCGTACAGCTGTTCGAACAGCTCGTCTACCGCCCGTGTACGCAGAAGAGCGCTCTCCGCTCCGTCGGGGAGAACCTCGAAGGAGGAATCCACGTCCAACGCGTAAAAGTGCGTGCGTATAAGCCGCGCGCAGAAAGAGTGTATGGTACTGATGTCCGCGCCGCTCACCTTGCCGAGCTCCGAGCGGATGTGCTCCCTCTTTTCGCCGTCCGCCGCGCCCAGCCTTTTTATAAGCTCGCGCCTCAGCTTATCCTTCATCTGCGCGGCTGCCTTTTTGGTAAAGGTGACGGCGAGCACGTTGTCGAGGCTCGCCCCCTCCTCTATGATATCGGCGAGGCGGCTTATCATAACCGTAGTTTTGCCTGCGCCGGCAGAGGCGGAAACAAGCACCTTGCCGCGTGCTTCTATGGCTTGCCGTTGTTCGGCGGTTGCGCTCATAGCTTCCCCTCCCTCTTGTTTCTCATTATCTGCGCAATGGTCCTGCAATCGGCCTTGCACTCCACCCTTTCGCCCTCTTTTTCCGCGTCATAGGCGCAACACGAGGCAAACCTGCACCTCTCGCAGGCGCCCCCTACGGGCGAGGGCGTGATATCGCCGCCCGTCAACCCCTCGGCTCCGCGCCGCGCAATCTCTTCGGAGTAGCTCAAAAAGTCCTTGAAATCCTCGGTCGCCATCGCTTTGTCCGACTTTCTGCCGCCCAAGGTCGCGTTGACGTAGGCGCTACGCTGTTTTTCCTGCAGGGTCGTATCTGAGCAGCGCACGACCTCTTCGCTTCCGTCCATAAAGCCGCGCAGGGTAAATACGCCGCGCGCTTCGGCGCCGTAATCGAGGTTGGCGGGAAAATAGTACGCGCCCGCCGCGCGCTTGTCACGGCTTACCGCGGTAAGATATAACGGCAGCTGAAGCTTCAGCCCCATATAGTAGGACGTGGGCGCGTCGTCGATTGAACCCGTCTTATAGTCTATTATTCTAACGAGGTCGTTGTATTTATCGACCCTGTCTATGCGGCCGTCCACCTTTAAGCCGCCGCCCAAATCTATTTCGCAGCGGCTTTCCGTTTCCGCCACCCTGAAAAGGGAATTTTTAAGCTGTTCGTACATACCGAGCGAAAGGGCCTTGGCCTCTTCCGTAAGCGCGGCTGCGGCGTATTCGGCACTGCCGTCGCCCTCCGAAACGGAATAGGAAGGCTTTTGTATAAGCTCCGACGCAATCTTTTCGGCGAGGGCGGCGCACTGCTCCCCGCTCTCCAGGTCGTTCAGCTTCTCCGCGACTCTCTCCAGAACCGAATGTATGAAATTGCCGGAATCGAGAGGGCGCAACGCCCCCTCCCTGCGCTCCGACAGGCGCAAACCCTGACTTAAAAACGCCTGATAGGGACAGAGAAAATAATTTTCCAGCGAGGTGGGCGACACCTTGCCGCCGTACAGAAGGGAAAAATCGACGCTCTCCCCGTCAATAACGGCGTCGCTCTCCCCGCCCATTACCTTATTGACAGCCGCCATCAGCTTTTCGTCCGCCGCAAGGTCGCCGTTTTTATATAGGTTTAAATTTCTCCTCGCGGGGGCATAGCGGGCGTTAAAATAGGGAAAATTGTCGATTCGTGCGGCAATATGCCTCACCGAATCGGGCGTAAGAGGCTGTCCCTCAACACTGAACAATTTGGAAACGTAGCCGATTATCTCGCTCGCGCCGCATTCCTCGCCGCCGCTCTTCAAGGGGTAGGAAAGACAGAGCGCGTCCGAAAATGCGCACAAATTGAGCGCGGTAGTTTCCCGCACTCTGCGGTTTACCTGAGAAATTTTCGGAGAGACGGCGACCTTGAGTTTTTCCAGAGAAGCGAGCTCTCCGTCGGTCAGAATGGCCGTGTCCTGCGAGGCGGCGGGAACGCCGTCGGTAAGGCCACCGACGAACAGCACGCGGCTGCCCGTGTTGGCGCACTTGGAGAGGTCGCCGACGAACACCGCGTCCTGCTTGGGCGGAATGAGCGACACCTCCGCCGCCGCAAAACCGCTCCTGAGAATATTTGCGAATTCGCGCAGAGTAAACCTGTCGCCCGCGGTAAGTTTTTCGGCCTCGGAAAGGACGTTTAAAACGCTCTCGTACGCCCTATCCGACATGGCGGCGACCGAGGGATAGCCGCTCTTTTCCGCCTCCTCGGCAAGCGTTTTTAAATTTTTCTCCGCATCTACGTACGTCAAGAGATTTCTGACCGCCGCGCACAACGCCGCGCCTTGTCCCTTGGCATTGGGGAACAGTTTTATCGCGCCGCCGAACGCCGTCATTACCCTTTCCACGCTCTTGCAGTCGATACCCTCGTCGCTACATATGGCCTCGTTGACGGGGCGGCGGAAATTTACGCGCGCCGCCGACGTGCGCAGCAGGTAGTTTATAAACACGTCCTTGTCCGCGCGGGCCGCTACGGGCGCAAACAGCGGCGAGCTAACCGCAGCTATCACACTCTCCCTACGGCAACCGTCGATGGCGCAGCTGAGAAAATCGGAGATAAACGCGCACACGGGGTGGGTGGAGAGCGGGTAGCGCCTGTCTACGTAATAGGGCAAGCCGTACTCGCCGAACGCCCTCTCTAAGGCGGGCTGATACGCGGCGACGTCGGGCAGCATTACCGAAATTTCGCGGTACCTTACGCCGTCCTCTTTCACCCTTTTGAGTATTTGGGCGGCGATAAATTCGCACTCCTCTTCCTCGTCGGCGGCCTGCACGACGCTTAATTGCCCCGCAGATATGGCCAATCTATCGGCTTTTAAATAACTTTCGGGTTCGAGAATATGTCGGCGCAGATGCTCCGCCGCGGGGCAAAGTCCTGAGGGCATTTTAAACTTCTTGACTTCTTCTTTCCCGCCTGTTTCCTCGGCGGCGGCCGCAAACGCGGTCCAGCCCTCGTTGACGTATTTCTTCTCGCTTCCGCCTATAAAAATCCCCGTCACCGAACCGGCCGTGCGCATACACGCGCGCACGCAATCCAAAACCGAGGAGGTGAACGCCTGAAAGCCGAAAAACAGCACGTCGGCGCCCTTTATCTTTTGGGAACGGCAAATTATCTTGGGCAAGCGGCGCAGATAGGCGTTCCTGTCCACCGCCCCGCTCCCGTCTAAATAGTCGGAATATTCAGAATACAGCAGCTGTAAATCGTGTAGCTTCTTTTTCAGCAATCTGTCGCCCACGTCGAGGCCGGACAAATCCTCGGGCGAGACTGCGGAGGAATAGAGGAGAGCTATGGTGTCGTACACATCCTGCGCGGCGGCGGGGGTTGACAGACGGCGGAACAGCTGCAATTCGTCCTTTTTAGCCTCTATCAACCTCTTTACCGCCATAGCCGAGCCTTGGCTCGTGAGCACGTCCTCGCACCGCCCCGCTTCAGACGAGAGGAAGCGCGACAGCGTATATACCGACACGCTGAAAGTGCCCCCGACCTCCTCGCACACGGCGCGTTCGGCGGCAAGCGACAGCCTGTCCTCGCAAAAGACGACGAGATTTGTGCCCCCGTCCTCTCCCTTTTCGGAGTGCCGCCTTACGATTTTTTTGAATTTTGAAAGCGCCGCCGACAATATGGGCGCGACGAAAATTTCCATTACTCATACATTATAACATAGCGGCGCGAAAAATCCAAAAATTTTTTATTCGTATTATCATCGGCCGTTCACCGAATTTTTAGTTAATTTAAAGTGTAAAAGTTTTTACATTCGTAAAAATATATGCTATAATTTTGTGGTATGAGAAATTTGACCAAAATCATCGCGGCGTCGGTGGCCGCATTTGCTCTCGTTTCGGTTGCCGGCTGTTCGGGCGGTTCGTCTGCGACGACCGTCGCGACGTCCGCAAATTGGAACGTGCGCACGTCCACCGTCGTGGAAAACAACGAATTCGATTTTTGGCGCAGCCACAAGGAGGTGGCCGCCTACTCCATTTCGTTTAACGAGGGTACGAACAGCTCCTATTCGGTCGAATACGACACGACGAACGCGACGTATACGACGCAATTCTATATGGCCGCCGAAAACTACGATTGGACGTCTACGGAAATTCCCGAAGATTTCCGTCTTACGGCAAGCGAAGATACCGTTACGGAAGAGCCCGTTTACGTCTATGAAACCGAAATGCATATCAGCGGCGTTTACAAGGCCAAAGACGGCACCGAGAGCGCGTTCGACGACGAGATAATTTCCGTATGTAAGTACCGCACCGCGGGCAACAATCTTCAACCCGTCTACTCCAAACAAACTGTGAAGAACACCACTCCCGCGACGCTGAGCGCCGGCACCGTGGAAGGGGCGTTTATCAAGGTCGACGCGGTATACGAAACCTACTATAACTACGACTGCACGGCGGCTTACGTTAAAACCCAAGACAATTCGACCAATAATGAAGAAGATAAAAACACCGAAAAGACGATAAATCTCAAGGACAAGAGAAAGTACTCCACCTTTGACAACAGCCAGCTCCGCGCCGCAATTCGCGCGTTCACGATGACCGAGAGCGCCACGCGCACCTTTAACGTGGTGTTGCCCCAAGACGGGAGCGTGCAGACCGTGACCGCTTCGATAGCCGCGCCCGCCGAACTCAACCCCGACGTCGACGGCGAAAAGAAGATTATAGACGCGCTCGACAACTGCCAACCCGACGACTACATTTTCTTCGACCGCAAGCAAGGCACGGACAACGAGTTGAATTACCGCTATAACGCCCTGCAACTTGCAATATCGGCTAACCTTCAGGGCGCTACCCCCACGCTGTGGTATACGACGGTGGAGAATCAGGACGTAAACACCACGCGTTCGGTTCTTATAAGGATGTCCACCCCCGTCGCTTTCGGTATGGGCACGCTCGTGTACGAGCTGAAATCGCTCAACCTCGAATAAATTTAAGAAAATAAAATATGCGCCCCGAAAGCTTAAAGCTTTCGGGGCGCGTCCGTTTTACAGAATTTTATCTGCTTATTTCGTAGTTCTGCTGCATTACCTTGATAATGCTCTCCTCGTCGTCGGTTATGTTGAAGTCGCCGCGCATGGTGTGCTTAATTACCGACGCCGCCACGGCAAAGTTGGAAATGTCCTCCCCCTTCATTCCGCGCATAATGGCGTAAATCATACCGCTTGCAAAAGCATCGCCGCCGCCGACGCGGTCGAGAATACTGAAACGGAAGGTCTTGCTCTCGTACGTTTCGCCGTCGAACCAAACGAACGCTTTAAGGCTGTTTTCACTGCCCGAATGGACGTAGCGCACGTGCCTGCCTATCGCCTTGAAATTGTACTTTTCGTGCAGAGCCCTGAACACCCTGTCCTGCTCCTTATAGCCGGGGTTCATGGACATACCGTCCTTTATGTCCTTGCCGTCGGGTCCGGGCAGGTTGATTGGCTCTATACCGAACAGCACGTCCACGTAGGGCAGATATTCGGTGATACAGTCGCGCGCCTCCTGCCAGCCCCACAGCGCGGAGCGGTAGTTGCAGTCGAAAGATACGGTAAGCCCCAGCTCTCTTGCGGCCTTTAAAGCGTACGTAATCAGCTCCCTGCAATTTTGCGAGAGGGCGGGGGTTATGCCGCTTAAGTGCAGCCAGGTAAAGCCCTCGAGTTTCTTTTTGAAATCGATCGTGGAGAAATCGTAGGTGGCGAACGCCGAGTCCTTTCTGTCGTAGGTTACCTTGCTGGCGCGGACGCCGAAGCCCTCTTCCAGAAAGTAAATGCCCATTCTGCCGCGGTCGCTGTAAATACAGGGCGAGCAATGCACGTCGTTTGAACGCAGATACCTGATTGACGCCTTGCCGATAGAGGAGTCGGGAACGACCGTAAAATAGGAGCTGTCGACGCCGAGGTTGGCAAGCGAAGCCGCCACGTTCGCCTCCGCGCCGCCGTAGGTTACCCTGAACTCGTCGGTCGTTCTTATCTTTTCGTTATTGGGCGGCGAGAGCCTTAATAAAAGCTCTCCCATGGTTATAAATTTTTGCTGTGAAACGTCCATAAGCGCCCCCTTTTTAACGCGCCCCGAAGCGGGCGCATACTTCACTGAATATATTATATCACCGTTTTTACCGTTTGCCAATACCCATTTGAAATTTTTTACGATAAAAAAAGGCCGCCCTTGCGGGAGCGGTCTTGCATAGATTTATTCGGAAACGAATTTCAATACCTCGTCAAACATTTTGTCCTTGGAAACGGAAGTCTTGAAAATTATCGGCTTTTCCTTTAAGCCCGCCAAGCTCTTGGGCACGGCCATAGCCGTTGCGGCGTGCAGCCTCTTTATGCCCTTGAAGCTATCGCGCACGTCGTTGCCGGTAACGGCGTACAAAACGTCCTGCGGGAACTTGTAGGGGCTTGCGGTCGACACGACGACGATTTTGGTTTCGTCTTTTTTATTTTTGCGCTTCCAATCGTTGGCGACCTTCATAGCGCAGCCCGTGTGCGTATCTATGGTGTAGCCCGTGTCGCAGAACAGGTCGTAGACGGTCTCCACCACCTCGTCCTCGTCGGCAAACCCGCCGTCGAACACCTTGGCAATTTCCGCACGCTCCTCTTCGGTTATTTTGTACTCGCCTTTCTCCTTAAGCGCGGTCATACGCCCGTCCGTAACCTCGGCGTTCCTGCCCGAAATCTCAAACAGCAATCTTTCGAGGTTGGAGGACACCAAGATGTCCATTGACGGCGACATCGTCTTGTAAAATTCTCTGTGAACGTCGTAGACTCCCTTGTTTAAAAAGTCGGTCAACACGTTGTTCATATTAGAGGCGCAATGCAACCTTCTTACGGGCAGCCCCATACGTTTTGCATAGTAGGCCGCAAGAATGTTGCCGAAGTTGCCCGTGGGCACGCAGAAATCTATCTCCTGACCCATCTCTATCTGGTCGGAAGAAACGAGGTCCAGATAAGCGGAGAAATAGTAGGCAATCTGCGGTGCCAATCTGCCGAAATTTATGGAGTTGGCGGACGAGAGCAGAGTGTTGTGCTCCTTTAAAATTTCAGCGTCCTCTTCGCTGTTGAAAATATTTTTTACCGCCGTCTGGCAATCGTCGAAATTGCCCTTTACGGCTACTACGTTTACGTTATTGCCCTCCTGCGTGCACATTTGCAGCTTCTGCATTGAGGAAACGCCGTCGTCGGGGTAAAACACCATTATTTTTATTCCCTCGGCGTCCTTAAAGCCCTCCAAGGCGGCCTTGCCCGTATCGCCCGAGGTTGCCACTAAAACCAAAATCTGTTCCTTTACGCCGCACATATCGCAGCCCTTTCTGAGAAGATAGGGAAGCACGGTGAGCGCCATATCTTTAAACGCGCAGGTGGGGCCGTGGAAAAGCTCCAAAACGTACACGCCGTCCTCTATCTTTACAAGGGGCGCGGGGTCGTCGCCCTCAAACTTTTTATACGCGCTCTCGCAGGCGGCCGAAAGCCCCGCGTAGTCGTAGTCATCGAGATATTTGTGGAGAATTTTTGCGGCGCGCTCGGGGTAGCTCATATACATGAGCTCGTTCATCTCCTCCGGTGAAACCGAGGGGAACGTTTCGGGAACGAACAGGCCGCCCCTGTCCGAAAGCCCTTTGACTATTGCCTGCGCGCCGGTTACTCTTTCGCCGCCCCTCGTACTTATAAAAAACATTTCCTCACTCCTGACCGTTTAAAATAAATAAAAAATGCGCCGCTCTGTGAGCGGCGCAGTAAAAACGTTATAAAATCAGCAATACTTGGCCACGAAGTCGGGGAGATTCTCCTTTTCGCAGCTGCAGGTAATGGTGATAACCAATCCGCTCTCGTTGGAAATTTTGTCCAGCATATAGAAAGTCGCGGCAAGCTCGGAAAGGTCCTTGCCGGCAATTCTTGCGATGCCGTCGATGTATATATATTCGTTATCGTAGTTGGCGGCGATTATGCCCTTGATGAAGCCGCAAAGCGCCTCTTCGCCCGCAACGTTGTATTCGGTTACGTTTACGAACCTTACCGCGCGCACCACGTCGTGAATGTAGCGGTCGGTATCGGTGACGAATACGCTGTGACCCTTGGCCGATTCGGCATTGGAGTTAGCCAACTGAATAATCTGCTTGGTCTTTCCGGCACCCTTAGCGCCGCAAATAATTTTGATCATTTAAAGAAATCCTCCTATAAAAAGTTAAATAACTTCCTTTTATATTATTCTATCATAAAAAGGGGGATTTTCAATACTTTTATTAAAACTTTTTGGTTTTATTTTATCTCTACGCGAGGCGGGTAGCAAAATCGGCTATTCTTTTCAGCCCCTCGAGCATATCTTCCATAGACAGCGCATAGGACAGCCTTATCGCGTCGTCGTCGCCGAAGCATATTCCGGGGGTTGCGGCAACCTTTTCGTGTGTCAAAAGCATATCGCAAAGGTCTAAGCTGCCGTGAATTTTTACGCCATTGTAGCTCTTGCCGTAGAGGTTGTAGCAAAGAAGCATTACGTAGAACGCGCCGTCGGGCTTTACGTAGTCGAAGCCCAAGCTCTTCATTCCGTCGAGAACCCCGAGCATTTTTTCGCGCCTTTCGCCGAACGCCTTTATCATATCGTACATGGGCTGTTGGTCGCCGTCGAGCGCGGCAATCGACGCGTACTGCGTCATCGTGTTGACGTTGGAGGTCGAATGGCTCTGGAAAGAGGCTATCGCCTTTGCGACGGGCAGGGGCGCCGCCAAATAGCCGAGTCGCCAACCCGTCATTGCGTAGGACTTGGAAACGCCGTTGATGACTATGGTATTCTCCTTCATTTCGGGGGAAACCGCGGCGATGGAGAAGTGCGTTTCTCCGCCGTAGATAAGCTTTTCGTAGATTTCGTCGGCAAGCACGACGAGGTTATGCTTCAAGCACACCTCGGCAATGTCGCGTATCTCACTTTCGGTATAAACCGCGCCCGTGGGGTTGCAGGGCGAGTTGAAAATGAGCATCTTGGTCTTGGGCGTTATCATTGCCTCTATCTGCGCGGCGGTCACCTTGTAGCCGTGACGGGGGGTCGCATATATGTATACGGGCACGCCGCCGCAGCTTTTTACCACCTCGGGGTAGGTAAGCCAATAGGGCTTGGGTATAAGCACCTCGTCGCCCGCCTCTATAGTGGCGAATATCGCGTTAAAAATGGAGTGCTTTGCGCCGTTGGAAACGATAATCTGGGCCGGCTCGTAGTCGAGTCCGTTTTCACGCTTGAACTTTGCGCAGATACTCTTTTTGAGCGCGGGAAGTCCGGCCGCCGCGACGTATTTGGTCTTACCGGCGTCGAGCGCGTCCTTTGCCGCCTGTACGATATGGGCGGGGGTATCGAAGTCGGGCTCGCCCACACCGAACGAAATCACCTTTTCGCCGGCCGCCTTAAGCTCGTTTGCCTTTGCGGAAATGGCCAGCGTCATAGAGGGCGAAATTTCGGAAATTCTCTGCGAGAGTTTAATCATAGACGTTACCTCGGATATTATTTCCATTTTATTATACATATTATAACTTAATTTTGCAAGTGAACGGAAAATTTTTTATATTTATGCGTTTATTTTGATAATTTTTTTTAAATTTTTATA
>CAZELQ010000006.1:0-5277 GCA_964513195.1 uncultured Clostridia bacterium
CGTCATTGCGAACGTAGTGAAGCAATCTAGAAAAAATGCTTTACCGTCTGGATTGCTGCGGTCGCGTTGCTCCCTCGCAATGACGGTTGATTAGATAATTTACAATTTATCGGGTAATGAAAAATATAAAAAACGAGGGTTTGTAGTCATTTGCTACAATCCCTCGTGCCGTTGTTTAGGTTTATAATGTTCGGCGGTTCTTCTTTTTATATTATTTCTTGCCGTTTCTGACTTTTTCCGTAATCGCAACCGCTGCCGTAAAAAGCGCGATATAAAAAAGCAAATAAAGAATGTGCGGGTAAATACACTTCGCGCCAACGGTTTGCAACTCGCTGCCTATTAAAACGGAGTGTCCGAAAGGCAATAAATTTATAAAAGTCGCAAACCCGCCGCTAAATATACTTATAGGCATAAAGACGCCGCCGAATATTCCCGTCAGCGAAATGAATATGGAATTTATAGGCCCCGTTTGCTTTTCGTTTTTGCAAATGCACCCGATCAGTATGCCGACGCAAATATAAAAAATCGCAGACGGCAACAAATATATAATGCTTAAAAGAAAATTAACGTCAAACGGGAACTTAAAAATCAAGGCAACTAAAAAGAATAAAACCGTTTGAATTACCGCCATAGGCAATGCGGAGAGAAAGAAACTGCAATAATAACCGAATTTGCTTAGCGGCGATATGTTTATACGTTTTATGAACGAAGTGTTTTTATCGGAAGAAATCTGCATGGCAACAAATAGGCTTGTAAAAGTATAACCGAACACGCAAATTCCGCTTGCATAATTCTTTATCTCAAAATTATCGGGTACGGCTTCGAGATTGGTAAAAAGGATCTGCATTAACAGCAGCATTACGAGCGGAAAGCCCAAACAAAATATCAAGCTCAAAGGTTCGCGTAGCGTTTCTTTTATGTTCCTTTGCGCCAAAATAACCCATTTTTTCATGCTTCCTCCTCCGAGAGCGATAAAAGAGCGTTTTCGAGAGTGTCCGCCCCCGTGAGTTCCAATATTTCTCCGCGCGTGCCGACGGCTTTTATTTTACCCCGACTTATAATTCCTATTTTATCGGCCAAAAATTCCACTTCTTCCAAGTAGTGGGTGGTTAATAAAATCGTCAAACTGTTTTTCAGTTCTTTTATAATTTCCCACAATATTTTTCTTGATTTTACGTCAAGTCCGAGCGTCGGCTCGTCAAGAAACAGGATTTGCGGTTCCGTGATTATGGCAAGCGCAATGCTAACCCTGCGCATTTGTCCGCCGCTTAATTTTTTACACCGGACGTTTTCTTTTTCTTGAAGTCCGAACGTGGAAATAACGGCTGAAATTTTTTCTTCTTCGTTTTCTATATCGTACAAAGACGCGATAAGTTCCAAATTTTCTCTTACGGTCAAATTTTTTGCAACGGCGCTTTCCTGCGGAGAAATATTTATTATTTTTCTTATCTTGTCTTGTTGCCGGATTAAATCGTAACCGTTTATAACCGCCGTTCCGGAAGTAGGCAGCGTTCCCGTTGAAAGAATATTGATTAAAGTCGTTTTCCCTGCGCCGTTAAACCCAAGCAAAGCAAAACACTCGTTGTCACGAATATCGAACGATACGTTATCTACTGCCGTGAGTTTGGAATATTTTTTCGTTACGTTTTTTATTTCAATCATTATTTACACCGTTTTTTGCCTTGAATATTTCTTCGGCGAATTTAAGATAGTCGTCATACTTTGCAATAGCGATTCCTTTTTGCAAGTCGCCGAGCAAAATCAACGTATCGCCTTCGTTAAAGCCGAACACTTCGCGCGCTTGTTTGGGAAGAACGATTTGTCCTTTGCTCGTCAGTTTGGTCGTCCAAATAAATTTGTCTTGCTTGTTTTCCATAAAACGCTCCTCCTTATTTGTCTTACTTTTCTTACTCATATGAAATATAGCATACCGAAAATATAATGTCAAGCGTTTCAATCGTGAGTTGCCTGCGATAAATCGAAAAGCCGATAGAGCACTATACTCTATCGGCGTTTGCCGCTATATTCGGGTTTATGATATTCGGCGCAATCGTACTATATCGCGTTTACGCATATCAGTAGCTTTCGCTCAGAACGGCGCGGATGTCGTCCTCGCTCAGAATTTTATAGCCGCCGTCCATAACGAGCGTGCCCTTTACCATGCCGCCGAGCATCTCTTTTGTCGCGCCGAGGTCGGTTATATTCATAACTAACCCGATTTTACGCATCCACTTTTCCATAACGCCGAGGCCCTCGTTTGCGACCTGTAATTCGCTCTTGCCCCCGGGGTTAACGCCCCAGACGTTTACGGCGTAGCGGGCGAACTTAGCCGTACCGTAAGGAAGAATGAATTTATAGTAAGGCATAGTGACGGCGGAGAGGGTCATTCCGTGAGTTGCGTCGGTATAGGCGCCCACGCTTTGCCCCAACATATGCACCATCCAATCGGTAGTTTTGCCCTTTGCGACGAGCGTATTAAGCGCCCAGGTCGCCGTCCACATAATGTTGCTTCTCGCTTCGTAGTCGGCGGGATTTTCTACCGCAATATTTGCGCTGTGTATGAGCGAGCGCAGAAGCCCCTCCATAATGTAGTCGCTCGTATTGTCGTCCGTGCCCGAAAAATATTGCTCCAAAATGTGCGACATAATGTCGTATATGCCCGATATCATCTGATATTTGGGAAGCGTATAGGTAAATTCGGGATTGAGTATGGAGAATTTGGGGAATACGTTTTCGCCGAATACGTGCCCGATTTTCAGCTTTTGGCCGCGGTTGGTTATAACCGAGCCGCCGTTCATCTCGCTGCCCGTGCCGACCATGGTCAGAACGCAGCCGACGGGAACTATCTCGCAGTCGGGTTCTTCGAAGCGAATAAAGTATTTGTCCCAAACGTCGCTCTCCTTGCAATTCACGCTTACCGACACGGCTTTTGCGTAGTCGCAAACCGAGCCGCCGCCGACAGCCAAAATCAAATCGGCCTTTGCCGCTCTTGCGCGCTCAATTCCCTCGTAGAGCTTTTCCGTAGCGGGGTTGGGCATAACGCCTGCGTCCTCGTATATATTTTTGCCGCACTCCTTTAAGATTGCGACAACCTTGTCGTAAATGCCGTTCTTCTTTATCGAGCCGCCGCCGTAAACGAGCAGCACGTTTTTACCGTATTTGGGCAACTCCTCTTTCAGACCGTTTAAAGCCTCTTTTCCGAAGTAGAGCTTGGTGGGGTTGCAGTAAGTAAAGTTTCCTAACATAAAATTCTCCTTTCCGCGAAAATTTTCCGCTTATGGCGAAAACGTTTTCGGCGAATTTATTTTCAACCGATAAATTTTTGGCTTTTGCAATGCTATTGGGTCTTTACGTTTCCAAACGCGCCCTCGAGCTTAAGAAGGGCAATCTTTTTTTCTATGCCGCCCGCAAAGCCCGCAAGCGAATTGTCCGCGCCGACAACCCTGTGACAGGGAACGACGATGCATATTTTGTTTTTACCCGCCGCCGTTCCGACGGCCCGGGCCGACATACGCGCCAATCCCCTGTCCGCCGCAATTTTTTCGGCAATCGCGCCGTAGGTGGTCGTCGTCCCGTATGGGATTTTCTTTAACTCGTTCCACACTTCGAGTTGAAAGGGGGTGCCGGTTAAGTGCAGAGGAGGGGTAAAGTCGGGTTCTTTGCCCCGAAAATAGACGTCAAGCCACCGTTTGAGTACGGTCATTACGGGCGATTCTTCCTGCGTCGACGCGCCGCATAAGCCGCGTTCGCAAAATTTCCCGCCCATAAACCGTACACCGGTAATTCCCGAGGCGTCCGCCTCAAGCAACAAATCGCCGACGGGCGAATTGTATATGTCCGTGTAATACTCGTCCGTTAACCGTTGTTTTTCTTCCATTCCTTAATTTCTTCGAGGCGCGCCTTAAAACGGCCCTCGACGCCCTCTTCGGTGGGGCGGTAATATTCCCTGCCAAGCAGCGAGTCGGGCAGACATTGCATATTCGTCAGCTTGTCCGCCGTGTCGTGGGCGTATTGATAGCCTTTACCGTAGTCGAGCTCCTTCATAAGCTTGGTGGGAGCGTTGCGGATTACGAGGGGAACGGGCTCCGCAAGCCGGGTTACGGCGTCCTTTTTGGCCGACATATAGGCGACGTCAATAGCGTTTGACTTGGGTGCGAGCGACATATATACGACGGCCTCGGTGAGGTGGACGGAGCATTCGGGCATACCTATAAAGTGACAGGCCTGATAAGCGGCGACGGCAATCTCCAAAGCCCTCGGGTCGGCGAGGCCCACGTCCTCGCTTGCAAAACGGGTAACGCGGCGCGCTATATAGAGGGGGTCTTCGCCCGCCTCCAACATACGCGCAAGCCAATAGACTGCGGCGTCGGGGTCGGAATTGCGCATCGACTTGTGTAGCGCGGAAATCAGGTTGTAGTGTTCTTCGCCGTTCTTGTCGTATAAAAGCGATTTTTTGGAGGTAATCTGCTCTATCGTTTCATCCGCGACGACGATTTTGTCTCCGGTAACGTCGCCGTTTAAAACGGCCATCTCCAGCGTAGAGAGGGCGTTGCGGGCGTCGCCGTTGGCAAAGGTTGCAATGGCCTCTATAAGCTCGGGCTTAATTTCAATATTCTGCCCGCCGAAGCCGCGTTCGTCTGTCAGCGCACGGTTTAAAAGACCAACCAAATCTTCCTTTTTCAGCGCCTGTAACACGAATACTTTACAGCGGGAGAGGAGCGCGCCGTTCACCTCGAACGACGGGTTTTCGGTGGTCGCGCCTATTAAAATTATGCTGCCCTTTTCCACGTAAGGCAGAAACGCGTCCTGCTGGGCCTTGTTGAAGCGGTGTATCTCGTCGACGAAGAGAATGGTCCGTTCGCCGAAGCGCCTGCCGTGTTCGGCCTCTTCCATAACCTGCTTTATTTCCTTTATGCCGCTGGTTACGGCGGAAAAGTCGATGAATTTCGATTTCGTGCGGTTGGCGATAATCCGCGCGAGCGTAGTTTTACCTACGCCCGGCGGTCCCCAAAATATCATGGAGCCGACGTTGTCGCCCTCAATGATTTTTCTTAAGACCTTGCCCTCGCCCAAGAGGTGCTTCTGACCGCAGAACTCGTCTAAATCCCGGGGTCTCAGTCTTGCCGCAAGCGGTTCGGAGCGCGGACTTTCAAACATCGTCGGTTGATACATTTTTAACTTTCCTTAAATAGATTTAAAAGATGCCGAGGTTAACCCGTTTGTTGTGTATTTTCAAATATTCTTTGAGATGAGGCGTCATATATTGCCCGTCTATCG
>CAZELQ010000006.1:5377-29485 GCA_964513195.1 uncultured Clostridia bacterium
TATGTGTATTATATCATATAATTTAACGGTTTGTATAATTTTTTGGCGCGGTTGCTTCAAAATTCCGAAAAATAGGGCGGTTAACGAAAAACGGCAGGTTATGCCTGCCGCTTTAATGCCCAACCGTTTTAAGCTTCGGTATGTTTTTTGAAAGGGGCGAACCCGCGCGAGCCGCTCGGCTTCGCCTGTTTTTTTCCGCGCTCGTTACCGAGGAAGAATAAGGCAAGTATGCCGGGGCCGGCGTGCGAGCCCGTACATATGTCGTAATCGTTGATTATAACGTCGTTTGCGCCGAGCTCCTTGATTTTTTCGGCGAGGTCGAGCGCGTCCTCATAGCAATCGGCGTGAGCTATGGCTATCGTCTGATTTTCGGGGTCTATAACGTTGTCCTTGAAAAGCTCTACGAGCTTGGCGATCGCCTTTTTCCTGCCGCGCTCGTTGCATAGGAAGGCGAGTTTGCCCGTTTCGTCTCCGAAAATAATAGGCTTAATATTCAATATGGTGCCGGCTATGGCGAGAGTGGCGGAAATTCTGCCGCTCTTTTTAAGATATTTAAGCGTGTCCACCGCGCAGACGCCGTGCATATTCAGTCTGTGGTCGTCAATCCACTTTTTACATTCCTCGATGGTCGCGCCCTCTTCGGCCATTCTCGCCGCATACAGGACGTGCAGTCCCTCGCCCATCGATGCGTGAAAGCTGTCTACGGGCACGAATTTCCTTTCGGGAAATTTTTCCTTTAACAGCTTTTCGGCGGTAAGCGCCTGATTAAACGTGCCGCTTATATTGGACGATATCGTAACGAACATAACGTCCCGTCCGGCTTCGAGCGTGGGAGTAACGGCGTCTATTATCTTCTGTGCGTTTACCAAAGTGGTCTTAGTCTCGGCGCCCTCGCGCATGGCGGCGTATATCTTTTTGGCTATATCGGCAAAGGGTACGCCCTTTTCGTAGCACTCTATGTCCTTGCCGTTCACGGTACAGGTGTAGGGAACTATTCCTATGTTGTACTCGTCTATGATTTCCTCCGTGAGGTTGGACGCGGAGTCCGCAAATATTTCAAAGCTTCTCATTTATTCCTCCAATCCCGCATTTTCGGGTAAAAATAAATTCTGCGCACTGTATTTCGCTTTTTTATTATTATAACCCTATAGTTTTATTTTTACAACAATTATGCGGTCTACACTTTTTTTGGCAGGTAAACCGTCGGTTCCCCCGACTCTACCGAAAAAAACTTCGGCTCTACTGTCGGTAGAGAGCCATATTTTGGTTGCATATTCACGGTAGAGATGTTATAATTGTGCCATGAGCGATTTGAAGGAAATAATTGCCGAAAACTTAACGAGGCTTCGCCAGCAGGCCGGGCTGACGCAGTTGCAACTTGCGGAAATGCTCAATTATTCCGACAAGGCGGTTTCCAAATGGGAACGGGGGGAGTCCATTCCCGACCTCCGCATACTCATTCAGCTTGCCGATATGTACCATATAACGCTGGACGACATAGTTAAAAAGCAGCCCGAGGAAGCCGTTAAGCCAAAGCTTCACCTCGTTAAAAAGCACGTGCTTATAACCGTTTTGTCGGTGGGGCTTGTCTGGGTGCTTGCAACGGGCATCTTTCTGATTTTCTATCTAATAACCTCGCTTAGCCGCTATGCGTATCTCAGTTTCGTCTGCGCGCCGCTCGTTTCCGCCGTGGTGGTTACGGCGCTCGCCTCGGTATGGTTCAACAGGCTGACCATAGCGATTTCGGCTTCGGGCATAATATGGTTCGTGGTGTTGATAATACACGTGTTTTTGAAGCTCTTCACGCAAATTCCGATTTGGCCGTTCTACGCCGTCGCGGCGGGTATGGAGTTGCTCGTCGTCGGCTGGTTCGTCCTGAGAAAATTGTATAGGCCGAACAGAAGAATATAACGCGATTTCCCCGCCGTAGGCGGGGATTTATCTTTGAAAATTCATTGACAAAACCCAACTTAATCGTATAATAATTGTTGTTATGGAAGAACAGAGTATTACCGCAGATAATAAACCGGACCGCCCGCACGCAGCGGAAGAGTGCGGACGGGACTATTTCGATAAAGTCCTCTCGGTCGCAATAGACGTGGGAAGCGAGCTGCTCTCCTCAGGCTGTCCCGTGGGCAGGGTGGAGATGGCGGTGGAGTTTATGTGCAAGTCGTTCGGTGCGGCGGAGGTCAACGTGTTTGCCATACCGTCGATGATTCTGGCGGGCGTAAAGCTTTCCGACGGCAGCGAAATTACGCAAATGAAGCGCATATATTCGCTATCGAACAACTTTGCGAGAATGACGGCGTTCAACCAGCTGTCGCGCGATATTTCCGGCAAGAAATACACCGTTGAGGAGGCGGCTACCATGGTCGCCAATCTCAAGGGGGTGAATAAGACCGACAAGCTCGTGTCGGCAATTTCCGGCGGCATAGGCGCGGGTTGCTTCACGATATTTTACGGCGGCTCTCTTCTGGACGCGGTTCCCGCGGCTTTAATCGGCGGTTTTATGGCCTTTCTGGTCTGCATACTTTCGCGGCTCGCGTTCAACGGATATGCCCGTACGTTTATTCTGTCGCTTATCGGCGGTTTGGGGTCGATTGCCCTTTGCGCGGTTATGGCGATTATCGGTCTCGATATGCACGTTTCCACCGTGATGATGGGCACGATAATGATAGTAATACCGGGGCTGTTGATATGCAACGCTATACGCGACCTGTTTTCGGGCGATATCTACTCAGGCTCGTTCGAGCTGCTAAGCGGAATACTTACGACGCTGGCAATCGTAGCGGGGTACGGCGTCGCGCTGATGGCCTTGAATATACCCGGCGTCGGCTCGATGTTGCCCGTCAATACCGTACAGTACAGGCCTAAATTCGGAATGGAGGACTATCTGTACCGCATAATATTCTGCTTTGTCGGTACGACGGCTTTCACCCTGTTTTTCGGCGGGTCGGTAAAGAAGCTGTTGCCCTCGGCGTTCAACGCGATGTTTACGTTCGGTATTTGGCTCATAATGGAGCGGTTCGACCCCATAGCGAACAAATACAAGACGCTCGTGGATATGCTGGTCGCAACCATAGTCGCGGCTACGCTTTCCGAAGTTTTTGCGCGCACTCATAAAGCGCCGTCCATTATCTTCTTCGTACCGGGCATAATTATTTTCGTACCGGGGCGGTCGCTGTATCTGACCGTTGCGAACCTCATGAACGGCGAAACCGAGCTAGCGGGGCAATACGGAGTGGAGATGGGAATGATACTGATAGGAATAGTCGTGGGCATTATCGTCGTAACGCTCCTGTTTCAGGTAATCAACCCCAGCTTGCACCGTAGATATTTGAGAAAGAGAATAAACAAGGAAAAATAATTCGGCAAAGGTAAATATATGGACTTGAAAAAACTTGCTTCGGCGCTTATTCCCGACGCCGACCTGCTTGACCCCGTTGAGTATGAAAGAATGTATCCCGGGCGTACCCTGAAAAAGGGTGCGGAAGTTACCCGTCTCGCGCCGTCGCCCACGGGCTTCATACACCTCGGCAACCTCTACAGCGCGCTTGCGGACGAGCGTATCGCGCACACCACCGGCGGCGTATTCTATCTGAGAATAGAGGACACCGACCTCAAAAGAAAGGTGGACGGCGCGGTGGAATCCGTAATACGTTCCCTTAAATACTTCGGCCTTAACTTCGACGAGGGTGCGGAAATACCGTCGGAAAACAACGTCTACGGCCCCTATTATCAGCGCCAACGCGCTTCCATTTACCGTACCTACGCCAAGCTTCTGATAGAAAAGGGGCTGGCCTACCCGTGCTTTTGCACCGAGGAGGAGCTGAACGCAGTCCGCGAAAAGCAGACGGAGAACAAGGAGATAACCGGCTATTACGGCAAATATGCAAAGTGCCGCAACCTCTCCGGGGAGGAAATTTACAAAAATCTCGCCGAGGGCAAACAATTCGTTATAAGGCTCAAATCACAGGGCGACCCCGCAAACAAGATAGTTTTCCGCGACAGAATAAAGGGCGAGGTCACCGTCACCGAAAACGATCAGGACGTAGTAATTCTGAAGTCGGACGGCATACCTACCTACCATTTCGCGCACGCAATCGACGACCATTTTATGCGCACTACGCTCGTTATAAGGGGCGAGGAGTGGCTGTCGAGTCTGCCCGTGCATTTAGAGCTTTTCAAAGTACTCGGCTTCGAGCTGCCCGCGTACGGTCACACCTGTTCGCTTATGAAGGTGGACAACGGCGTCAAGAGAAAGCTGTCGAAGCGCAAGGACCCCGAGCTGTCGCTGGACTACTACAGACAGGCGGGCTATTATCCCCGCGCGGTGGTCAAATATCTTATGACCATACTCAATTCCAACTTCGAGGAGTGGGAGAGAAAAAACCCCGACGCCGACTACCGCACTTTCAAATTCTCCATCGATAAGATGGGAAAAAGCGGCGCGCTGTTCGATATCGATAAACTGAACGATGTCTCCAAAACCGAGCTTTCCAAGCTCTCCGCCGACGAGACTTACGACTTTTTGAAAGCGTGGGTAGACGAATTCGGCACCGCCGCCGACAGGTCGCATTTCGAAGATAAAGAATATATTGTAAAGATACTCAATCTCATATGCGGCATAGGCGGAAAGAAGCGCCGCAAGGACATCGTGCGCGCACAGACGGGTATAAGGCTTATGGATTATTTCTTCGACGATACCTTTGCGCCCGACTATTCATACCGCTCCGACGAAAGGACGGTAAACGCCGTTTTGGAAAATTTTGCGGAAATTTACGACGTGAGCGACGACAATCAGACCTGGTTTAATAAGGTCAAGCAGGTCGCCGCGGGCGCCGGTTTCGCCGCAGAGATGAGCGATTATAAGCAAAATCCGGAGGCGTATAAAGGCAGCGTTGCCGACGCGGCGGAAATTCTGAGAATAGCCGTATGCGGCACGCCCAATTCGCCCGACCTTTGCACTGTTATGTCCATTCTCGGCCGCGAGAGGACGCTGTCCCGCCTTGCTCTCGGCAGAAGATAGAGGTATCTAAGCTTACGTATGACGGTATTTTTGGTTATATGCTTTTTGTTTTTCGTCGGCAGCTGTATAGGCTGGTGCACGGAAGTACTGTTCCGCCGTTTCTTCACGGCCAAAAAATGGATTAACCCCGGCTTTCTCACGGGGCCGTATCTGCCGCTGTACGGATTCGGCCTCGTCGGGCTGTTCCTCATATGCCTTATTCCCGTACATACGGGCTATGCTTGGGCGGACGCCGTGATAATTATCGCGATAATGGGCTTTATAATGACCCTTATCGAGTATATCGCCGGACTTGTCTTTATCAAGGGAATGAATATAAAGCTGTGGGACTACACTGACCGCCGCGGCAATATTCAGGGCATTATATGCCCGCTGTTTTCCCTTTTGTGGACGATAGTCGGCGCGCTGTATTATTTTGTCGTCGACCCGTTCGTCATAGATTGGGTGAAATGGTTCGTCTCCCATATAAGCTTCGCCTTTTTCGTGGGTATCTTCTTCGGCGTGTTCATAATTGACTTCGCCCACTCGGTGAACCTCTCCGTGCGCATCAGGAAGTTTGCGAAAAAGCACGACGTGGTTGTCAAATTCGAAAAGCTGAAAGAAACCGTGAGAGACAGAATAGAAAGGCGCCGCGCGGAAAAGAAAAGCGCGGAGGGCGCCGCAAGGCCGAACTTCTTGTTTCCGTTCAAATCCTCCAATACGTTCGAAAAGTCGCTTGACGACTATTTGGAGGACGAGGGGGCGCGTCCTGCCGGCGACGGCGGCGACGAGTGAAAATGCTGAAAATTATGTGAATAATCGCGCATATGAGCACGGCTTATTTGACAATCGGCCGTCAGATAGATATTATTATACATATTTAAATACATATTTAACCGGATTATGAGGTAATATATAGATGTTGCAGTTAAAGGATATCACGAAAGATTACGCGGTGGCGGGCGAATCCGTCCACGCATTGAAGGGAGTAAGCGTCAATTTCAGAAAGAGCGAGTTCGTCTCAATCCTCGGCCCGTCGGGCTGCGGAAAGACGACCCTTTTGAATATAATAGGCGGCCTCGATAAATATACCTCGGGCGACCTTATAATCGCCGGCAAGAGCACGAAAGAGTACGGCGACAGGGATTGGGATACCTACCGCAACCATTCGATAGGCTTCATTTTCCAAAGTTATCATCTCATTCCCCACCAGACGATTTTGCAGAACGTAGAGCTCGCGCTTATGATTGCCGGCGTTTCCAAGGCGGAGCGCAGGCAGAGGGCTATCGACGCCCTCGAAAAGGTGGGCTTAAAGGACAAAATCAAGAACCGCCCCAACCAGCTTTCCGGCGGTCAGGCGCAGCGCGTGGCGATAGCCCGTGCGCTTATCAACGATCCCGAAATCGTGCTTGCCGACGAACCGACGGGTGCGCTCGATTCGGTTACCAGCGTACAGATAATGGAGCTTTTAAAGGAAATCTCCAAAGACAGGCTGGTAATAATGGTTACCCACAACCCCGAGCTTGCGGAAAAGTACTCTACGCGTATCGTCCGCCTTTTGGACGGCGAGGTGGTTGGCGACAGTATGCCGTACGACGGAGTCGGAGAGGAAGCGCCCGCAGCGGAGCTTCGGGCAAGCGGCGAAGCGCCCGCAGACACGGAACAGACGAACAAGGGTAAGAGAAAAAAGACCGCCATGTCCCCGGGTATGGCGATGGGGCTGAGTTTTAAAAACCTCCTCTCGAAGAGAAAGCGTACCGCAATGGTCTCGATCGCGGGCTCCATAGGCATAATAGGCGTTTCGCTCGTTTTGGCCATTTCGGCGGGCGTCCGCGGCTATATCAACACTATGCAGAACGATATGCTGTCGGGCTACCCCGTTTCGATAACGCGGTCGGCGATAGACTATTCCGCCCTTTTGAATATGTCCGTTTCCTCGCAGCCCGACATCGACATAACCAAACTTGACGACAAGCTGTACGTGCAGTCGATTATGGACACTCTCGGCGGTCTGGCAAAGGGGGCGACGCAGACCAACGAAATAACCGAGGCGTATATAGACTACGTCGGGAAAATCGACAAATCGCTCGTAAACGTAGTGCAGTACGACTACGGCTTTAATATTGCAAACAACATATATACCGACTTTGAAGTCGGCAACGCCCTCGACGACGACTCCGGTAAAACGTATGCCGCAAGCCGCAAGACTTCGGTCACGGCAATCCGCGGAATGTATTCGCAGATTTTGGGCGAACAGGAAGATTATCAAAACTTTACGGGCGTCGTATCGAGTATTTCCACCTTCGAGGAGGTTCCCGACAGCTACGAATACGTGCTCAGCCAGTTCGACGTATTGGCGGCCGAAACGTCGGACGGCGTAACCTACGACGCCGCCTCGCTTACCGACAGCAGTCTTAAAGAGCTGTTCTCCGACAAGCAGGCCCTCATAATGGTCGTGGACGACAGTATGATAACCGATATCGCGTTGGGGCAGTACGGCTATTTCACGCAGGAGGAATTTTTGAATTACGCCTTTAAGGCCGTCGGCGACGACAAATACGACGAGCAGCTCGGGCTTGTCGGCAGCGGTCTCGGTCTCGACGGAACGGCCGACTCCGGCAACGGCCTCGGTTTCGACAGGTTTATAGGCGAAAATTCCAAGAAGTTTACCTGGTATCCGAACGACCAAATCTATCGGCAGATAAACGGCACGTACTTATATCTCCCCTATGAAGAGGGCAACTTCACGGTTCTTGCCGACAACGACGGCAACATTACCGGAACGTTTCCGCTCGACGGTTATACTTTAAATCCCGACGATGGGATGGAACTCGGCGTAAAACTCATACTCCAAAAGAAAGAAGGCCTATCGTACAGCTGTATGGATGCGGGTATATACTATACGGGCGCGCTTACGGAGTATATGCTCGAAAACAGCAGGAACAGCGAAATAGTCAAAAGCATAAACGATAGCGAGAAAGGCTATCTTTCCAGGCTTCCCTATTCGCTCTATTATACGTCTTTCGTCGATAAGGAAGGCGGCGGAATAGAAAAGGCAGAACACTACGGATTAAGCTACATAACCGACAGCAGCAGTTTTATTACGCTGATGGCGTCGGGGCTGAGCGGCGACTACGATAAATCGTCGCTTCTGCGCGTCACGGCCGATATGCTCGGCGGCGCGGAGTTGCCCACCGCAATATATATTTACCCGACCGACTTCAACACGAAGAAAACGCTGTGCGAATATCTCGATAAGTGGAACGCAATGTGCAATGCGGGCGACACTTATTGCTATACGGTTACGGCCGAGGGCGACGACGGCACCGGTACCGAGGAAAGCCGTTCGGTCGTGCTCGATTCGGGTATGAAGATAGTCTACTCCGATACGGTGGGAATGATTATCAGCATGATTAACACGATGATAAACATTATAACCATCGCGCTGGTTGCGTTCACCGCGCTGTCGCTGGTGGTTTCCACCGTAATGATAGGAATAATAACCTACGTTTCGGTTGTGGAACGAATAAAGGAGATAGGTATTCTGCGTGCGGTCGGCGCAAGGAAAAAGGACATAAAACGCCTGTTCAACGCCGAAACGTTTATGATAGGCCTCGTCGCCGGACTGTTCGGTATTCTTATTACCTACGTAATCTCGTTGATAGTAAACGTCGTCGTCTACTCTCTTGCGGGCATTTGGGGCATAGCCGCGTTGCCCGTATGGCAGGCGGTCATAATGGTCGCTTTGAGCGTCGTCCTGACCCTCATTTCCGGCCTTATACCCGCTTCGGCGGCGGCTAAGAAAGACCCCGTGGTCGCCCTCAGAACGGAATAACGCTAAAATACTTTAAGCGTTCCGCCGTAAAAGGCGGAACGCTTTTTATTTACAAGCCGATTAAAAAGTTATATAATGGATTTATGTTTAAGAAAATAGCGGCCGTAACGGCCGCCGCCGCGCTGTTTGCGGCAACGCCTTTCGCGCTTGCCTCCTGCGATAGCGGCTCCGATTGGACGGAGTACTACGTTTCCATGGGCACGGAGGCGAAGCTCGTCGTCTCGGGCGTAAAAGAAAAAACTTTCGCCGCTCTCTCGGAAGAGGTGAGTGAGTTGCTGTTCGACGCCGAACAGTCGTTGAGCTCCGATATAACTTCGTCGTCGGTCTATGCGTTCAACGCGGCCGCCGCGGGCGAAGAGGTGGAGATAGACTCTACCGCTTACGCCGTCATTTCCCTCGCCCTCGAAATGTGCGAACTGACGGGCGGCGCCTACAATCCGGCCGTCTACTACAGTGTGGAGGCGTTCGGCTTCGGCTATTCGTCGCAGACGCAGCCTACTACGCTTGAACAGCTCCCGACGGAAGAGGAAACGGACGCATACGCGCAGCTTGCCTCGCATTTCACCGAAACGGCTTTAACCCAAAAGAACGGCAAGTATTACGCGGCCAAGCCCGATTTTACCGTTACCGTCGGAGAGGACGTCCTTTCCCTTAAAATCGACCTCGGCGGCATAGGCAAGGGCTGGTGCGCCGACAGGGTAAACGAAATTTTGGACGGGCACGGCGTAACTTGCGGCTATTTTTCCTTTGCCTCGTCGACTATGGCAATAAAAAAATATCGGGGCGGCGACGGCAAATATACCTTGGGCCCCCGCAATCCCGACAGCTTGGGGGAGAGCTACGCGACCTTTAAATGCGCGGACGTGCGCCTCTCCACCAGCGCGCTGTATGAAAGATTGTATGAGATAGACGGCGAAAAGTTCTGGCACATAATGGATCCGTCCACGGGCCGCCCCGCGCAGACGGACATAACCTCCGTAACGGTGACGGGCGAAAACGCGGCGAAGTGCGACGCTTTGACCACCGCGCTCATATGTATGGGCAGGGAGCGCGCCGTTGAATTTATAAACGAAAATATGTCCGAAAACTTTGTAATAATGTTAGTCAACGAGGACGGACAGCCGAAGATAATCACCAACCGCCCGCAGGAAATAAGCGTGGAAGACGGCGGCTTCGAAGTGATAGACGCCGCGGAGTGAGGGGCGCTCGGCTCAAACGGAATGGCTATTAAAAAGATAGAGCAAATTAAAAAATCCAAGTGGTTCCGCGTATGGGATCTTATCGTCTACGGTGTCCTCGCCGTAGTTATAGCCGCGCTCTTTTTGATAGTCTTTCTTACCAAGGACGGGTCGGCGCCAAACGGCTTTAAAATAAGTTGCGACGGCCGTGTCGTGTTCACGTACAGCTTTACGGACGACGGGTACGAAATCCTCTCCGTGGTAAATATAGTTGTGGAGGAGGAGAGCGCGGAGCGCCTGCTTTTAACCTTTTACACCGACGACGGAAAGGGCTATAACGAGATAGAGGTGGACAAGGCGGAAAGGACGGTTAAGGTGACCGACGCAAATTGCTCGACCCATAAGGACTGCGCGTACACCCCCGCGATAAAGGACGGCTCGTCCGCCATAGTCTGCCCGCCGCACGGTATGCTGATACAGCCGCTCGGCGCGGCTTCCGACGACGGCGGCATAATAATAGGTTAAAATAAAAAGCGGACGGGATTTTGATATGCACCCCAAAAGTTAGACGCTTTTGGGGTGCATATCATTTTCCGTCCGCTTATTTAATTGCGTTTTTTTCAGCTTGCCTTTGCGCCGCTTTCAACCGTCTTTTCGGCTTTGACTTCCCTGTCCATAATGATATGGCGGGGGCAGACGGCGACGCAGGTTTTACAGCCCGTGCACTTGGAGTAGTCAAAAACGGGAAGGTTGTCCACCATGGTTATCGCGCCGTGAGGGCACTTCTTGGCGCACAGTCCGCAGGCTATACAGCCCGCCTTGCAGGCGTTCATTACGTCCTTGCCCTTGCATTTGGAGGAGCAGGCGACGTATACGGGCGCGGAGGCGGGTATTCTCTCTATAATGTGCTTGGGGCAGGCGTCTATACACGCGCCGCAGCTTATGCATCTGTCGGGGTCGACCTCGGACAGCTTGTCCGAAACCTTAATCGCGCTCTCGGGGCATACGTTCTTGCAGTCGCCGCAGCCGAGACAGCCGAACTTGCATACCTTGTTGCCGCCGAGGAGGGAGGCGTTGGCCGCGCAGGTGGGGTTGCCGCAGTACTCGAACGCATCCGCCGCGTTTGCCAGGCCGCCGTTGCACTTGACCACGGCTACGGTGCGCTCCTCTTCCTTGAGCTCTATACCGAGCAGAGCGGCAATCTCGGCTTTCTTTTCGGGGGAGGTTACGTGGCAGGCGGAGAGGTCGCCCTCGCCCTTTGCGAGCTTGTCGGCAAAGCCCGCACAGCCGCTGCAACCGCAGCCGCCGCAGTTTGCACCCGCAAGGTTTTCCAGAATTTTGGTTACCTTTTCGTCCACGTTGACGTGGAACAGCTTGCCCACGATTAGTATCAGTGCGACGATTATAAGCGCGATTGCGGCGCAAATGCCTATTACTATGCCGACCGTCTTCCAGGTTTCGGCGGTTATCTTACCTAATGCTAATAAATTCATTGTCCGTACTCCTTACACAATATAGCTGAACACCATGAACGCCATACAAATAAAGGACGCCGTTATCATGGAGATAGGGAAGCCGGCAAGCGCCTTGCTTACCTTCGTGCAGTTGAGCTTTTCGCGCATTCCGCTCATTATTACCATAACCAAGGTAAAGCCGAGGCCTGCGAACAGCGCGTAAAGTACCGCCCAGCCCATATTTATGGCAGCGCCGCCGAACGCGAGGTCGGGAGTAATGAGCAGCTCGCACACGCCGAGAACCGCGCAGTTGGTGGTAATTAAGGGCAGGTATATACCCATCGCATTATACAGCGAGGGGGAGAGCTTCTGAATAATTTTTTCCAGCATCTGTACGAGGGAGGCGATTATGAATATGAATACGATAATCTCCAAGAATTCGAAATTCAGGGGCACCATTATATAGGTATATATGGGGTAGGTAACCGCGGTCGCGAGCGCCATTACGACGGTAACCGCCACGCCCATGCCGATAGCCGATTTCGTGTTTTTCGAAACGCCCAAAAACGGGCAAATGCCGTACGTCTTAACGGTTATAAAGTTGTTCGTAAGCACGGCGGCCAGAACTATTGCGATAAACGTAGCCATCAGTTCACCTCCCCTGCCGCAGCCGCTTCGGCGGCGGGCGCCTTGGCGGCGTCTAAAAGATTTTCTCTTGCGAGTCTTACTTTCTTAACCCTGCTTGCCCTTTGGCACAGCGTCATAACGTAGGTGAATAGTGCGATGCTCAAACCGTATATAATGAACGAGCCTGCCGGTGTGGCGAACACGCCTATACTGAAATTCATTATCTTCGCGCCGAATATGCTGCCGCTGCCGAGGAATTCGCAGACGACGCCCATTACGGTAAGCGCAAGCGTAAAGCCTATGCCGTTTGCAAGGCCGTCGACCGCGCTCTCGGCAACGGTGTGCTTGTTTGCGAACGCCTCCGCTCTGCCGAGGATTATACAGTTGACGACTATGAGGGCTAAGAAGCCGCCGAGCGCGTCGTACACGTCCGGCAACAGCTTTTCAAGCATCATTCTTATAAGGGTAACGAGCGTTGCTATTATGACGATATACGCGGGTATGCGGACCTCGTTCGGAATTACTTTTCTGAGCGCGGAGATAATCACGTTGGAAAGGGTGAGAACCACGATGACCGCAAGGCCCATTTCCATTGCCGAAAGCGCCGATGAAATAAGACCGAGGGTAGGGCAGGTGCCCAGAACCAACATAAACGTGGGGTTGTTGAAGATTATGCCGTCTAAGGTAATTTTCGTATACTTTTTCATTACGCGTTACCTCCCGCGGCCTGCGACTTTACAAATTCAATCGCGCCGTTTACGGCGTTTGAAATCGCTCTCGTAGTGTAGCTTGCACCCGTTTCTATATAGTCTTTGCCTTTGGTCGTTCCGCCGTTCTTAAAGCCCAATTCGTAGATGAATCCGTCGGTGTACTCTATGCGCGAAAATTCCGCCAGCTCGTCCTTACTGATTTTGCTTAAATACGATTCGCCCGGAGCCGAGTCGACGACCACGTTGTTCACGCCGTTAACCTCGCCGTTCTCCATCGCGACCACTACCCAGCAGGTCACGCTGCCGCCGAAGCCCTCTTTGCCGGTGGACTTAATGAGATAATTGCCGTCCTCGACGACCTTGTACGCCTCGTCGATAGAGGAGTACTCGAAGCTCGTCGTCGCGCCTTCCAGAGAAATCTGTTCCGTTTCGACCGACTTGCCGTAAATCTTGGCGATTGCCCTGTCGAATTTGTCCTCCGCCGAAACGTAGAACAGCGAGTTGCAAATCGTCAGAAATACCGTGCATACCAGCACTATTATAAGCAAGACGGCTATACACTTAAAGGCAGTGCTCTTAAAAAACTGTTTAACGGTCATTTACTTGCCCTCCTTTTGCTTTTTTACCCGCTTATAGCCGAAAGGCTTTCTTACTATATACGTGTCGATGAGAGGTACCAAAAGGTTCATAAACATTATCACGAACGAAACCACCTCTATCTTTGTAAGATAGCGCAGAGCCGAAGTGAGCACGGCGAGAGCGACGTAGTAGACCAGCTGTCCGTAAACGCCCTTGGGAGAGGTTACGTAGTCGGTCGCCATGAATATCGCGCCGAACATAAGGCCGCCCGACAGCATATAGTCGAGGAATAAGCCTATCTCGAACGTCTTGCTGCCGATTGCCGCAAAGCATACCGACAGGAACGCCGAGAGAATTATATACAAAAGGGGCTGCCACCATTTTATTACGTCGCGCACGCACAGATATATATAGCCGAGTATGAGCGCGAGCTTGCACGTTTCGCCTATACAGCCCGCAACGCCCGTTCCGAGGAAGAGGTCGAGCCAATTCAGCTTGCCTGCCGCGTCGCCCTTTAAAAGGAAGCCCGAAAGGTGGGTTGCTCCCGTAAAGAGGAAGCCCTCGCTTGCGACGGGGTTAACCGCGCACGCGACGTATGCGGTTAGGGAGAAGCTAAGGAACATAAACACTCTTCCCGAAGCCGCGGGGTTAACGAGGTTTTTGCCCGTGCCGCCGAATACCATCTTGACGATAGCTATCGAGAATATGGAGCCTATCAGAGCCTCGTACCATTTGGCGGTGGAGGGGAGAATCAGCGCGAGAATAAGTCCCGTCACGACCGACGTCAAATCGAATTGCCGCCACCATTTCTTGCACACTTCGCCCGCGTGTCTGCACTTGTCCGAAAAACCCTTGTTCGCAATAAAGTAATATACGAATTCGGTTGCAACCGCCGTAAGCACGCAGGTTATTTCGAGAATAAACGCGTTTAGGCGGAAGTAGACTATCCCCATAATCGCGGCGGGAAGCAGGGCGATTATGACGTCCAGCATTATGTTCTTTGTCGTGCGCCTCGATTTTACGTGAGGGGGAGTGGAGATAACTATGCTGTTGTCCATTTATTTTTCCTCCCCTTTGTTTTCTTTTCCGTTTGCCGCAGGCGGGGCGGTATTTTCGGGAATGACCGTTTCCTCGGGTGCGGGCGGCGCTACCTGCGCTTCTGCGGCCGTTTGCGAAACGGGCGTCTCCGCGGTTGCGGGTGCGGGCGTAGCTTTTTGGTTTTGCGCGTCCGCCGGTACCGCAGCGGGCCTGTCCGTCGCTACGTCGTGCTTGTCCACGTATTCGCCGCTCGGTTTCTGGTCGACGGTTACGATAGGAGCGCTCTTGCCCTTTTGGTCTGCGGGCTTGATAATCGGCGCGGGCGCCGTCTTCGTCTGTTGCGCGCGTATATAAGCCTTGGTCTTTCTTATAGCCTGAATCAAGGGCCGTTTTGCGGGGCAGGTGTACTCGCAGGCGCCGCATTCGATGCACGCAAGAGTGTTGCCCAGCTTTGCCGCCGCCTCGAAGTCGCCGGCCGCCGAATAGAAAGCCGTCTGCATAGGCATAAGGTGCATGGGGCACACGTCAGCGCACTTGCCGCAGTTGATGCAGGGGGTGGGCTCTTCGGCCGCCGCCTCTTTTTTACTTAGCAGAAGTATGCCGGAAGTAGTCTTGTGGGTATAGACGTCGTAGGTGGCAAGCGCGACGCCGGTCATGGGGCCGCCCTGTACAACTTTTTTGGGCGGTTGGTTCTCGCCGCCGCAATAATCGACTATCGACTTTACGGGGGTGCCGACCCTGACCCAAAGGTTTTTAGGCTCCTTTACGGCTTCGCCCGAAACGGTAAGTATTCTCTCGTACAGCGGCTTGCCCTTTTCTATTGCCTCGCAAACGGCAAAGGCGGTGGCTACGTTTTGTACGACCACGCCCGAGTCCGCCGGCAGCTTGCCTATGCCGACCTTTCTGCCCGTGCAGACGTAGATTAAGTGCTTCTCGCTGCCCATAGGGTATTGTTTTTTAAGTATGACCGGCTGAATGTCGTCGTAGCCCTCGAACGCCGCTATGCAGTCGGGCTTGTTGGCTTCTATGCCGATATAAATCTTGTCTACGGTCAAAGCCTTTGCAATCAACCGCGCGCCGCGCACGATTTCGTCGGTGTGCTCCAACATAAGCCTGTGGTCGCAGGTAAGGTAAGGTTCGCACTCCGCGCCGTTCAGAATGAGCGTGTCCACCGAGGTCTTGGGCATAACCTTTACGGCAGTGGGGAAGCCCGCGCCGCCGAGGCCTACGATGCCGCAGTCCTTTATGCGCTTTTTAATGCTCTCCCCGTCGGGGCTTATAAGGGGCTCGAAATATTGCTTTCCGCCGCTCTTGTCGCCTTTTATGACGATATAGGTCTCAGTGCCGCCGTTTGCGCCGGTAAGCGGCTTAACGTCCGTCACTTCGCCCGCAATGCTCGCAAAGACGTCCGAGGAGATAGGGCCTGCCGCCCTTGCGATTACCTCGCCCTCCTTGACTCTCTGCCCCTTTTCCACGCAGGGCTCGGCGGGTTTGCCTAAGCTCTGGGAAAGCGAGATGTACGCCTCGTCGGGTTCGGGCATAACCTCCGTCGCCTTGTCGCACGCAAGACTTTTTCTGCCTCGTACGTGGATTCCGGCGAAGAAAGCTTTTCCTTTTATTGCTTTCAAATTACAACCTCCCATCATATATTTTTCCGCAGCCTGCGCCGCGAATAAAATTTCATATTTTCTTTTTTAAAAACGCGTACGCGGCAGGTGAATTGCCGCATTTTCCGGTAACCGAAATATTTTTGCGGGAAATTACGGTTTTACTCCCAAGAAATTACGGAACGCGCTTTCGGGCACTCTCTTAACGATAAGCGTCACCGCCGCTCCTATAAACGCGCCCGAAAATACGCCTATAAGCGCAAGGTATGGGGCGTAGCCGAACACCATAGCCGTGCCCGTAAGCAGGGCGAACACGGCGTTTTGCGTTAGGTTGTGCATAACCGCCGCGACTATGCTCACGCTCATCAGGGAAATTTTCGGGTGAACGAGATATAAAAGCAGCGAGCTTGCGCACATGGCGGCGACGCCGCCGGTAAAACTGTATAAAACGGCGGACAGGTTGCCGGCGAACACCGCGCCCAAAACCGTGCGCACCGCGACGACCGCAAACGCCTCCAACGGGGTGTACAGAATGAGCGCAATGAACGAAAAGATATTCGCAAGCCCCAATTTCGCACCGGGAATAAGAAGAGGCGGGAACAGATTTTCTATCAGAAACGTTATCAGGCTGAGAGCCGTAAGCACGCCCAGCGCCGCTATCTTGGTTGCGGTAAAGCGTTTTTTGCCCATACGACAATATTATAAACTATTTATTTCGATTAGTAAATATTTACGCGGAAAATTTTACCGAAAAAAATATTTTGCATAAAAAATGAATAATGCATATTGACAAAACAGGCCGTTTTGCTTATAATTCCTTGTGGTATATAAGAAAAAGGAGATAAAAATGGATTTAGAGTATAAGAGAAGAAATTGTTACAAAGAAGCCGACGAAGAGGAGATTAAGCGGATTTACGCCTATGCGGAGGAGTACAAGAAGTTCTTGTTCACCTCCAAAACCGAACGCGGGGCGACCGTAACCGCGCGGAAGCTTGCCGAGGCGAGAGGGTACAAGAGGTACGATTTCGGCGACAAGATAAAGGCGGGCGATAAGCTCTACTTCATCAACAGGGACAAAAATATATTCATCGTAAGGGTAGGCACCAACGATTTGGAAAAGCACGGCATAAAAATTATGGCCGCGCACGTCGACAGCCCCCGTCTCGACTTAAAGCCCAACCCCGTATTCGAGGACGGCGGCATAGCGTTTTTAAAGACGCACTATTACGGCGGCATAAAAAAATATCAGTGGACCACGATACCCCTCGCGCTTCACGGCGTGGTAGTTCTCCCCGGCGGAAAGAGGGTGGACGTCTGCGTCGGCGAGGAAGAAAGCGACCCCATATTCTACATAACCGACCTTCTGCCCCATCTCTCGGCAGAGCAGAACTCCAAAACTTTGGACAAGGCCGTTAAGGGCGAAAATCTCAATTCGATATTAGCCGCCATACCCGAAAAGGGAGAGGACGGCGTAAAGCAGGCGGCGCTCAGGCTTCTGAACGAGAAATACGGTATGACCGAGATAGACTTCGAGTGCAGCGAGCTGTGCTTCGTGCCTGCGGGCAAGCCCCGCGACGTCGGCATAGACCGCGCGCTTATCTACGGCTACGGCCACGACGACAAGGTCTGCGCCTACCCCGAGATGTGCGCCCTGTTCGACAGCGACACGAAAGATACTGTTATCGCAGTGTTCGCCGACAAGGAGGAGACGGGCAGCAACGGCGTAACGGGTATGCAGTCGCGCGTTATTCTCGACTTGATTGACAGCGTATCGGCGGCGCTCGGCGCAAACCCCATACTCGTAAGATACAACTCCAAGTGCGTTTCGGCGGACGTCACCGCGGCGTACGACCCCGCATACGACGACGTGTATGAGAAGAGGAACGCGTCCTATCTCAACTGCGGCGCTTCGATTACGAAGTACCACGGGGCGCACGGTAAAAATTCCACTAACGACGCCTCGGCGGAAATCGTAGGTTTCCTGCGCGACGCTCTTGACAAGGCGGGAGTGATTTGGCAGACGGGCGAGCTCGGCAAGATAGATATAGGCGGCGGCGGCACCGTCGCGATGTTTATCGCAAAGCTCGGTATAGACACCTGCGATATGGGCGTACCGGTGCTCTCAATGCACGCCCCGTACGAGGTTGTTTCCAAGGCCGACCTGTACAGTATGTACAAGGCCATGGTTGCTTTCTGCGAAGCGTAAAATAAATTAAAAAACAAGTGTTGCCCGCTACATATGTGGCGGGCAATTCAGTTATTGTATTTTAAAAACCGCCTTTAAAATCAGGCCGAAAACGAAGGTCGCAATAGCGCCGATAAGCGCCAGACCTATTTTATAGGTTATCTCCCGCCGTCTCTTCAGCGCGTCGCTTCTGAAGTTCATGCCGCTCTCCTTAAGGGAGATGACGTACATTTTCTCGCCCTTGCGTTCGGAGGAGATAACGTCCAGATAGCCGTCCGTCTGCAACGACAAAAGCGCGTCGTCGACGCGTTCGGTGCTGTACTTTTTCCCGCTCGGCAGTGCGCTCATTATATCGAACGGGGAGATGAGGCAGCCGTCCGTTCCGTCGCAGAGGCAGTAAACGGCGCGCATTACCTCGTTTTCGCAGCGCTTCAGCATATCACAACACCGCCGCGCCCAGAACGGCGCATATAACGCCGCCTATAAGGCTGCCCGCAAATGCCGAAAGCATAACCCAGACGTAATTTTTTACGTCTTTTTTTGCGGCGTCGCGGGGCGGCTCCGCGGGCAGGTTATCGGCGATATTTACGGCGGGAGGCGGAGGAGGACAGAAGTCCTTTACCGCGGCAACGCAAAACACGTCGCCCCTCGCGTATTTAACGTCGATACAGCCCTCGGCCGTCAGCCTCTTCAAGGCGCACTCCAAGGTTTCGCGGTTTTTTGGCTCGCCGTCGATTTCGTCTAAGAGTTCGTCCTCGTAAAATATTTTATAAGTACCGCGGCCGTCCCCGCTAAGCTTTTTGAAAAGCGCACTGCAAATTTCGTCCATCACAATATAGTAATGGGTCAATTACTCGTATTTTATTCTTTTTGGCTTGCGCTTAAACCCATTCCGACCAACACGAAAACAAGTCCGGCCAGCATTACGGCGTAACTGAGCACGCGTATCACCGTGCACGCCTTGTTGGTGGCGTACCGTTTCTGCGCGTTTAAAAAGGAAATTGCGGCAAGCTCGCACATCATACTTGCAATAATCAGATAGACGCCCACGTTCTTAATGCCGCCGAGCGTAAGCCCTATTGCAAGCGCAAACAGTATAACGCCTGCGGCAAAACAGCCTATGGCAATGTACAGGCAAAGCCACTTTTTATAGCCCGTAGGCACGGGCAGGTTCTCGTTATCGTTAAGGTCGTCTTTGTTCATATAAATTCTCCGTGTGCGCGTCCGGCGCTACGATTATTGTTTTGAAATCCGAGTATACGGCTTTTCCCGCCGCGGAGCCGTTCGGCTTTTTAACAAAGCGCTTCAGCGTGTAATCAACGGGTACCTTGCCCTTTTCCGCCCCGTCCGAGTAGTGGGCGCACACCTCGGCTGCAAACTTTATTGCCGCTTCCGTCGCCTCCCTGCCCCCGCAGAGTATCGCAACGTGCGCCGAGTGAAAGGCCTTTGCGTGCAGCCATAAATCGTCCGGATTCAGCCCCTTGGTCAGCCTGTCGTTCTGCATATTGTTGCGTCCGCACAGTATTTTAAAGCCGTCGTAAAGGTAGGTGCGGAAGGGCGCCTTTGCCTCTTTTGCCCGCTTGTCCTTGCGTGCGGGCGGCTTGGGCAGCAGAGAAAGGGAAATAAGCTCCTCTTCGGTTTCGGTTAAATCGTCGTCGCATTTGGCGGTCTTTAAGTTGCTCTCTATGGTCTTCAGATAGCCCAGCCGCGCCTCGTTTTCCGTCCTCTGCGCCGTCAGATTTTCGGCCGTGCGCTTCAGCTTGGAGTAGCGCTTGAAATATCTCTGCGCGTTTTGCGGGGGCGTGAGCGCGCCGTCCAGCTCAATCGTAATTTTGCCTCCCGCCTCGTCGTAATAATTGACCGCCTCGAACTTGGTCATACCCCGTTGGACGGCATATATGTTGGCGGTAATCAGCTCGCCCTTTAATTTTAACTCTTCGGCCTTTTCACATTCGGCCAGCTTTTCCGCAATTTGCGCAAGCCGCTTTTCAACCTTTTTTATCGCGGAGGCGAGAGCGGCGTTAAGCCGCCTTACCCTGTCCGCAAACCGGCGCTTTTCCACGGCCTCTGTGTAGAACTTAGCCTGCGCCTCCAAAAGGCTGCCGCACTTTATGGAGTCCGCGCCCCGCCTTGCCGCGAAGTCGCATATCTCTCCGCCGTTCGTCCTCAGGCAGGGGTAGTAGTCGGGGGAATTTATATATTCGTACACCTGCGCCGCGGTCGCGTTTTCGCCCAGCTCTTCCGCGATATCGGCGGCGGTGGAATAGGCGACGCCGGCCACGCGGGAGGCGATGAACTCCGCAAGGTCGCCGCTTTTTGTCCCGAACGCTCCGGCAAGCTCCTCGGGTTTCGTAGGGTCGGCCTTGTCCTGCCTTTCGGGCAGACGGTAAGGCGCGCCGCTCAGAATAATTCTTTTGGCGTTGTTCTCCAGCGAAGCCGTTTTCAGCGCGCCGACTATTACTCCGTTTTTGGTGAGGATGGCGTTGGAGTACTTGCCCATTATTTCCAGATACAGCCGCATATCGGTAATTTCGAATTCGGAAAAACACCTCAACCCGAAGTAAACGACGCGCTCGAAGCCCGCCTGCGAAACGGAGGTAATCTCGGCGTTCTGCAAGTGCTTTCTCAGTAGCATACAAAAAGAGGGCGCGTTCTTCGGGTTCGTTTCATCAAGCTCCTCGCCCGCGCTTATTCGGCAGAATCTCGCGGAAAGGTCGATATTCAGTTTAACCGTGCCGGAATGAGTGTATATTAAAAGGGAGAGGCAATCCTTGCCCGTCTGGTTTATGCGGGAAATCTTCCCGCCCACGAACAGGTCGCCCAGCTCCTTTACGACATATCTCAGGGTAAACGCGTCTTGCGGCATTGTTTTCTTCCTCTAACCTAATTATAGAGTAAAAAAATTGAAAAGTAAATTGATAACGCTCCCAAAATCGCTTTTCAAAATAAAAGTATTGTGTTAAAATGCTGTTTGTATCAAAATAATTCGCAATAGCCATTGCAGGAGAAAATTAAATGAACTACACTTTTGAAGCAGCAGAAAAAAGTACAGTAAAGCTCGTAATCAACTTCACGGGCGAGGAATGGAAGACCTCTATAGACAAAGCGTACCGTTCGACCCGCGGCAAGTATTCCGTACCCGGTTTCAGAAAGGGTAAGGCGCCCAAGCCCGTAATCGAAAACTATTACGGCAAGGGCGTATTCTTCGACGAAGCGCTCAACATTTTATATTCGGAAAACTACCCCGAAATAATCCGCAAGGAGCGCGAGAGCTTCACGGCGGTCGGCGAACCCGAGCTCTCGGTGGACGAGCTCACAGAGGAAAAGGTGGTTATAACCGCCGTCGTTCCCGTAAAGCCCGACGTAAAAATCGGCTCGTATAAGGGTTTAGAAATCAAAAAGTATGAATATAATGTTTCCGACGGGGACGTAAAAGAAGAGGTTGAAAAAATCCTTCTTAACGAAGCCCAAACGGTGGAGGTGACCGACAGGGCCTGCCAAAAGGGCGACGCCGTAACTATCGACTTCGTCGGTAAGGCCGACGGCGTAGCGTTTCCCGGCGGTTCTGCGGAGGGCTACCAATTAGAGCTCGGAAGCGGCACTTTCATTCCCGGCTTCGAGGAGCAGGTCGAGGGTATGAAGATAGGCGAGGAGAGGGACATCGTCGTTCATTTTCCCTCCGACTATCAGGCCGACAATCTGAGAGATAAGGACGCGGACTTCCACATCACCTTACACGCCATCAAGGGCAAAAAGCTCCCCGAACTCACCGACGAGTACGTGAAAAAGCATGCGGGCTGCGAAACTGTTAAGGAATACGAGGAAAAGTGCAGGCAGCGCCTCGAAACCCGCGCCGCCAACGACAGCCGCGACAAGACCGAAAACAGCATCGTGGAAGCCGTCTGCGCTACCAGCGAATGCGAAATTCCGCAGGCAATGATAGACAGCGAAATCGATACAATCGTCCGCGACTTCTCCTACAAACTCGCATATCAGGGTCTGAAGCTCGACGACTATATCAATTACATGGGTCAGACGATGGAGCAGTTCCGTTCGCAGTTTCAGGAGCGTGCGAGAAGCCGCGTTCTTTCCCAGCTTGTAATAGAGAAGATTGTAAAACTCGAAAATATAACCGCCTCACAGGAAGAGGTTGACGCGAAGGTCGCCGAGCAGGCCGCTTCGGTCGATAAATCCGTCGAGGACTACAGAAAGAGTATGGACTCCAGACAGCTCGAATATATCGCGAACGATATAATAATAACCAAGTTGTTCGCGTTCCTCACCGCAAACAACAATCTCGTTGCGTAAAATACAATCGAAAAAGTAAAATTGCTTGGCGGTAAAATTGTCTGAAAACGGTTTTGCCGCCAAAAACGGCTATTGCGCCCGAACGGGCGCCAAAGGAGATATAAATTATGGCAAACGAAAAAGGCGCACTCGTTCCCTATATCGTGGAGCAGACCTCCCGCGGGGAGCGTTCCTACGACATTTATTCAAGACTTTTAGAGGACAGAATAATCTTTTTAAGCGGCGAGATTGACGACGCCGTGGCAAACACCGTCGTCGCACAGCTCATCTACCTCGAGGCAAAGGACCCCGACAAAGATATCAGCCTGTATATAAACAGTCCCGGCGGCTCGGTTTCCGCCGGTCTCGCCGTATACGATACGATGAACTATATTCGCTGCGACGTATCGACCATATGCATAGGTTTGGCGGCGTCTATGGGCGCGTTCCTCCTTTCAAGCGGCGCAAAGGGCAAGAGATACGCCCTCCCCAACAGCGAAATCATGATACACCAGCCCCTCGGCGGCGCTCAGGGGCAGGCAAGCGATATCAAGATTGCCGCAGACCACATTTTAAAGACGAGGCAAAAGCTCAATTCCATTTTGGCTTCGAACAGCGGCAAACCCATTGAGCAGATAGAGGCCGACACCGACCGCGACAATTTCCTTTCCGCGGAGGAAGCGAGAAATTACGGACTCATCGACAAAGTATTCTTTAAGAGATAATAGCCCTGAGCGCGTTTCGGGACAGGTATAATTTTCGCCCCGAATTAAAATAATTTACGTAGCGGGAAGCCCGCGTACTTAACGAGGGCGTAAGGGCTTTGCCTATCTTGCGGCAAAGACCCGACTAAAGGAGTTTAAATGAAAGAAAATCATAGGTTCTGTTCGTTCTGCGGCAAGCCCGAGGACTTGGTCAAAAGGCTGATTGCCGGCCAGAACGGCGCGTTCATATGCGACGAGTGCGTCGAGATATGCAGAGATATGCTCAGAGAAGCGGACGACAAGCCCGCCGAGCCCGTTCCCCTGAAGAAGCCCGCCGAGCTCAAGGAGGAGCTTGACAAGTATATCGTCGGTCAGGACGAGGCCAAAAAAGTGCTGTCCGTCGCCGTATACAACCACTATAAGCGCATAAACAATATCGGCAAGGAGAGCGAGGATTTCGCCGACGTCGAGATAGAAAAGAGCAATATTCTGCTTTTGGGACCTACGGGCAGCGGCAAGACGTTGCTTGCGCGCACGCTTGCCAAAATACTGAACGTGCCCTTTGCCACGACCGACGCCACAACGCTCACCGAGGCGGGCTACGTCGGCGAGGACGTGGAGAATATTTTACTCAAGCTCATACAGAACGCAGACTACGATATAGAGCGCGCCCAGCGCGGCATAATCTATATCGACGAGATAGATAAAATAGCGAGAAAGGGCGAGAACGTTTCCATAACCCGCGACGTGTCGGGCGAGGGCGTACAGCAGGCTCTTTTAAAGATAATCGAAAGCACCGTTGCCAACGTTCCTCCGCAGGGCGGAAGAAAGCACCCCCAGCAGGAGTGTCTGCGAATAGATACTACCAACATTCTCTTCATCTGCGGCGGCGCGTT
>CAZELQ010000007.1:0-28618 GCA_964513195.1 uncultured Clostridia bacterium
ACGGGATTAACCGCAGTCCATATATTTCTTTTATGCGTTTATGCAAACGAAAATTGCATAAAATAGTCTATAAGCCCTACTTTGTGTTTAATTAAAAAATTTTTATAAAAATTATTTTGCCAAACAGCCGATATTTTTTTGCATTATCATTGCAACTATGATAAAATGTTTTAGTGTGAAAAAATAGGGGCATAATATTGTTTCGGCAATATTCGGCGTTTTTCGCGCGGCTTCGCGGCCGATGCGCCTTTCCTTTACGGAGAACGACTTATGAACAAATTCAAAAAAACAGCGCTCGTAATAATTTCCGCTATCGGCATTTCCTGCCTTGCGGCCGCCGCGGCTTGCTCCAAAAAGCCCGTATATTACAGCCTCACGTTCGAGGGTACGGGCATCGACTACGTTCTTCAAGACAAGCTTGCCGACTTCGAGAGCGGCGGCACCGTCAAGTCGGGGCTGGAAGTTAAGTTCGGCGTATCGCTCGGCGCCAACGCCGTCGGCACGCCCACGGTTTACCTTAACGGCGAACCGCTCGTCCCCGATTCGGACGGCTACTATACGTTCACCATTAAAGAAGACAGCGTCGTCACGGTAAGCGGGCTTTCGGTTTTGCATACGGTAACCCTCGACAAAATGCAGTCCGTAACCGATTCGGACGGCAACACGACCTCGTCGGCGGCGCGGATAACCTACCTCGGCGAGGACGGAACCGAACTCGGCGACAGCTGCGCGGTTGCGGACGGCGGCAGCCTGAAATTCAAGCTCGGAGTCAGCCCCTACTACGTCCGCACGAAGGAAGACGGCACGCCCGCGTATACGGTAAGCTGCAACACCGAAGAACTCGTTCCCGACGCGAACGGCTATTACACGGCCGACGGCATCGACGGCGACGTTACCATAAGTATTTCGGGCCTCGAACAGGAGGCGGCGTTCACCGAGAGGGGCGACGGCAGCGGCACTCTCTCCGACCCCTACCGCATAAGAAAGCCGATAGACCTTTTCTACGTCGCGGCGCTCGTCAACAGCGATTTCTATTACGTGTCGTTCTATAACGCATATTATAAGGTCGAAAACGATATCGACATGGAGGGCGAGCAGCTCTACGTCATAGGCGACTATTCGCATAGCGGCGCGATTTTCAGCGGCGAGTTCGACGGCAACGGCAAGACGATAAAGAACTTTTATATTACCGACGAGGTAATAGACCAATCGACTTTCGAGGACGCGTATATTCCCTACGTGGGTCTTTTCGGCGCGGCCGTTGCCACCACGGAAAAGCCCGTCGTAATAAAGAACGTGGTTTTAAAGGACTATGAAGTGACCGTCCATCCCGCGCAGTCCTCCAATTTCAGCTATGCCGGCTCGGTGGTGGGCTTCGGCATAGGCGTGCATATTTCGGGGTGCGATTTAAGCGGCACGATAACGGCGGTAGGCGACGATAACCAGATGATATATCTCGGCGGCGTCGCGGGCGTTTTGCAATCGGCTTACAGCGCGGAGGCCGGCAGTCTCAGCTTCGATTCGTACGCGGTAAGCTCCGCCGTAGACACGGTTATCGACGGCACGGGCAGCCCCCGTTCGGCGGGCGGCGTGGTCGGCTATCTCGTTTCGGCGGACACGTCGGTAATAGCCTACGTTGCGAATTGCAGCTCCTACGGCGGCGTTTCGGGCGCAATGCACTCGGGCGGCATAGTGGGCACGATGGGAAGATATACCTCTGTTTCCAACTGCTATGCGTCGGGTGAAATAATCGCCAATAACGGCGTAAGCAATCCGCTTATAGCCGAAGAATACAGGGTGGCGTATGCCGGCGGCATAGCGGGCTACGCCGAAAACGATACGGTAATTTACGCCTGCTACGCGGCCAACTCCGGCCTCCTGTATGCGGAGAGCGTCAGCGGCAACGGCCTTAAGTCCACGGGCGACTACGTAGGCAAATCCGCACCCGACGGAACGGACGCGGTCGACGGCTTCGCTACGGTTACGTTCAACTGCAAAAAGGCGACGGACGGCTCCGATAAATCGCTGTTTACGGGCGAGCTCGGCTGGCTGGAAGAAGAATGGTCTTTCGACGGCGCGCCCCTTGCCAAGAGGAACGATTCCGTCAGGACTTTGACTATAACGATAATGGCCGATAGTAGCCCAGCCGAGTCGGGGGAGAAGAGCCTCACGTGCGGCCTTGCGCCTCTTGCCGGCTGGTACGGCGACGCGCTTCCCGAATTTATCTCTTCGGAGGGCGGCGGCAGAAGCTGGGGCTATTACTTTGACGAGGCGCTTACCCTCAAAGCTCCTTACAGCTTCGTTCCCGCCGCGGCAAACACCGTGCTGTACGCCGGCTATTCGGACTACTCCTCGGTTGCCGGCAAATATTATCTCAGCTCGGACGCGTATTCGGGCAAGGCTTATATAGAGTTGACGGCGGACGGCGGCGCGCTGTTCAGAAACGGCGGCATGCACTACGAGGGCACCTATACCTACGATGGAAAAAACGATATCGTTTGGCTGCCCGTCAGCTGTTTCGGCGCTCTTTTATATACGACCGAGGAGCTGGACGGCGGCTACTGCGCAATAAAGGGCACGAAAACGAACGACGGCTTCTATTTCTACGGCACGATAAGCTTGGTCGACACGGAGAACTCCACTTCGGACAGCACTTCGTACGTTACGAAAGAGGTAGCGCTTAACGGCGTCGCCGCGCTTTCGGATTTCACCTACGGCGAATACGCGGGCACGTCGGGCAAGACTTATACCTTTAACGAGGACGGCTCGGGCGTGTACGTGAACGGCGCCTCCAAGCAGGCGTTTACCTTTACGGTAGAGAGCGGCAAGGCGGTTATGACTTTCGTAAACTCCGTCGGCTCCATGGAGGCAACGCTCGACGCGAACGGCAAAGTTACGGCGGTGGAGAGTGATTCCGTCACCTTAAAGGACGCTTTCGCGGGCGTTTGGCAGAGGACGGCAAACTCGGCGATAAAGTTCGATTTTAACGGCTTGGGGCAGGTTACCTGCACGGGCGTTGCGGGCGGCACGGTAAAATATACCGTAGACGGCGGCACGGCTACGTTTACGGCGGACAGCGTTTCCTATTCGGCAAGCTTCGACGACGGGATTTTGATAATAAACGGCGAAAAATATTACATCGCCGACGGCTATACGGGAACCTGGTATACGTCGGACAGCAGCGAGCGTATCGAGCTTACTCTCGGCGGAGTGGGCAAGGACGGCTACGGCGACGCGGTCATCTCGTACGCGGGCACCAAGGTTGCCGCGGTAGACGGGCAGTACAGCGTTTCGGACGGCGTGCTCCTCGTCTACTCGGGCGATATGCCGTACGGCAAGCTAACCCTCTCGTCCGGCGGAACGAGCGCGAGCGGCGCTTTCTATTCGCTGCGCTACGAGAGCTATATGAGCGGCGTACGCTTCGATATCTACGATAATTTCAAGGGCAATTGGGTGAGCAATCCGGTGAGCAATTCGGTGAGCAATTCGGATTTCGGCTCGGTTACCTTTAACGGCAAGTCGTCTACCGGCGGCGGCGAGGCGACGATAA
Source organism: uncultured Clostridia bacterium (assembly GCA_964513195.1). Classification (GTDB taxonomy): domain Bacteria; phylum Bacillota; class Clostridia; order Christensenellales; family Borkfalkiaceae; genus Coproplasma. The sequence continues at coordinate 3,551 of CAZELQ010000007.1, forward strand.
CCAAGGCAAACGGCGCGACGGCGGTCGGCACGTATACGCTTACCGACAGTTCCTCGGGCACGTTGACCGTGGGCGGCGACGAGTACGATATAACTTACGACGAAGCGAGCGGCCTCGTTACTGTAAGCGACGCGGCAAACGTCACCCTCGCGAGGACGGACGGCTGGCAGAACGTCGTGCTGTATGACGGCGAAACCGAGTACAGATTCGACGGCAAGGGCTATATAGGCGGCACCGTAACCGTATCAAGCGGCAGTACGCTTTCCTATCTTTCCTATACGGTGAGCGCAAGCGGCGCGATAACGATAGGCGATACGACTTTAACCGCCACAGACGGCGGCTTTAATTACGGACAGAGTAAGCTCTCGTTCAAGTCCGGCTACGCGGGCGAATGGGTAATGTCGGGCGCGCAGAAAAAGCTGACGATAGGCGAAGTCAACGGCAACCTGACGGCGAGTTTGACGATTTCCGCCCTTGACGGCGGCAACCCGCAGCTTATGACGGCGATATACGACACCGTCAAGGGCACCCTGACCGTCACCGCGAAGAACGGCGCGGTAAAAACGGTTATTACCATCACCCTTCTCGGCTCCGACGAGCTGAGCTACGAATATACCGACGGCACGACGGAAGAATATAAAGTGTGCATAAAGTCAAGCAACGTCGACGCATGGCAGGGGAGCTACGTTTTGGGCAGCTCCGCGTGGTCGTTCGACGGGCTTGGTTCGAGCGTGTACGGAAGCGGCACGGCTACCTTGACCGAGGGCGGCGTTTCCGCGCAATACCGCTACAAATTAAACGTGCTCGGCACGCCCTATATAAAATATAACGGCGGCGTTATCTTTATTCCCGCAAGCGACGGCGCGGACGGCTTTGCCAAGGACGGACAGACGACTAAGTACGTTACGGTCGTACCCGACGCGTATTACACGCTTTCGGCCACGCTTACGGGCGGTAGCGATACGTTCGTTTTCGACGGCGCGGGCGGCCTCTACAAGAAAGCGGGAAGCGGCTACGTCAAGGCCTACGACTATGAAATAAACGCCGACGGCACGTTCAAACTGACCGACTCAAACGGCAACGAATACGTCGGCACCGTCACTGCGAGCGGCAAAATAAATTATCTCACGATTGAGGCGGAGTAATTCCGCGGAGAAGTAAATGAAAATCAAAACGAGAGGCGTATTTTTACGTCGGGCGGCCTGCATAGGGCTTACAATTGCAATCGGCGCGACCTACGTCGCGGGGCAAGTTCTCGCGTCGGCGGACGGCGCATCGTCCGTCTCCGCGTCGGCAGAGAGTCTGAATTTCGAAAACGTGACGGGCAAGGTGGACCTTACCGGCATAAGGCTTGCAAATATGAGCGGGCAGGTCTTGGAAAACACCGACGCGTCGGCTACCCTCAACGCTACCCGTACGTTGATAGTAAAGCTGGACGGCGACTCGCTTTTGGAGGGCGGAAAGCTGTCGGAGATAGAGAGCGGGCAGAAAAGTTTCCTGTCGCAGCTTAAACAGGCGGGCGTAAGCTATACCTTAAAGAGCAGTTACAACACGGTTCTTAACGCCGTCGCTATCGAAACGTCGCTGTCCTCCGTAAGCTCTATCAGGGCTTTGGACGGCGTTTCCGCCGTTTCGGACAGCGTCACCTATGCGCGCCCCGAGGAAACCGCAGACGATTCCGGCTCCGGCGCGCAGACCAATTACAGCAGCATTTATAAAAGCGGCATATACGATTCATCCGATTGGGTGGCGCAGGGCTACGACGGAACGGGAATGACCGTGGCCGTGCTCGATACGGGGCTTGACTACACGCACGAGGCGTTTTCGGCGACCCATTTAAAAGACGCGTCCAAAGCGGCGTTTTCCTACGACGATATCGCCGAAAAGATGTCGGACACGACTTTTAAGGCAACCGACCGTTCGGGCGCATCGGCTGCCGACGTATACGTCAGCGCAAAGGTTCCCTTCGCGTACGACTATGCGGACGACGATTCCGACGTATATCCCTCTTATTCCCAGCACGGTACGCACGTCGCGGGCATAATCGCGGGCAAGATGACGGAGGAGGACGACAGATACACCGACGCCGACGGCAACGCGATAGACGAGATATTTACGGGCGTTGCTCCCGAGGCGCAGCTCGTCATCTGTAAGGTGTTTACCGACGACCTCGACGACTCGACTTTGGGCAGCGCGGAAACGGTGGACATTCTCGACGCTCTCGAAGATTGTTGCAAGTTGGGCGTGGACGTAATAAATATGTCGCTCGGCACGAGCGGCGGCTTCTCCTCGTCGGCTCTTCTTCTCGATTCTGAGGGGGAGATTATGAACGGGGTCTACGAGAACATAAGGAGCAGCGGCATAAGTTTGGTCGCGGCCGCCAGCAACGACTATTCCGCAGCGTACGGCGGCGCGTTCGGTACCAACCTCGCCTCTAACCCCGATTCGGGTACGGTTGGCTCGCCCTCGACCTATTCGGGCGCGATGTCGGTTGCGAGCATAAACGGGCAGAAATCCCCCTATATCGTCGCCAACGCCACCGTTTCGGGCGGCACCGTTTCGGGCGGCGAAGCCGTCTATTACGAAGATTCCCGCAACGAGGACTCGGAGGCGTACAGCTTCCTCGACGATATGCTCGGCGAGGACGGCAGCGTGCAGAGCAAAACGTATAAATACGTGGTAGTTCCGGGCACGGGCGCCCCGGGCGACTATACGTCGACGATAAAAAGCCAGCTCGCCGACGACGGCGGCTATGCGGGCGTAATCGCGGTAATAAAACGCGGTACGACCAGCTTTAAGGACAAGATAGAAACGGCAAGCAGAAACGGCGCCGACGCCGTTATAGTATATAACAACGTTTCGGGTACGGTGAGAATGTCGCTCGGCGACATGCAGACGCACGTGCCCGCAATCTCCGTATCGATGGACGCGGGGCTGATATTGACCAACGGCCGCAAGACGGGTACGATAACGATAGACAGAGATTACGCCGCAGGGCCTTTCATGAACGACTATTCGAGCTGGGGCACCACGGCCGACCTCAAACTCAAACCCGACGTCACCGCCCACGGCGGCGAGATTATCTCCACCGTAGCCGGCGGCTACGACGAGATGAGCGGTACCTCTATGGCAAGCCCCAACCTCGCGGGCTTTACCACCATACTTAAAGGTTATCTCAAAAGCAACCATACCGAGCTTTGGTCGACGGCGTCCGAACTCACCAACCTCACCAACAACATTATAATGAGCACGGCGACCATTGTGTACGACCAAAACAAGCTGCCCTATTCCCCGAGGAAGCAGGGCGCGGGTCTTGCCACGCTTGACAACGTGTTTAATACCTCTGCATATCTCTATACCGCAGAGGAAGATAAAATGTGCGAGGACGGCAGACCGAAAGCCGAACTCGGCGAGGACGAGGACAAGAACGGCGAATATAATATAAAGTTCTACGTGCGCAACTTCGGAAGTGAGCCGCTTACGTTTAGGACCAACACCATATTCATGACCGAAACGCTGGGCGCCGACGGCAAGTCGGTGGCGGAAAAGGCGTATCTTTTCGACAGCAAGGCGAGCTGGAAAGCGGACGGGCAGTCGGTTGCCGAGGGCGGCACGATAACGGTGGCCGCAGGCACGAGCGTGAAGGTGGAGGCAACGTTAAAGCTCTCCGCCTCCGAAAAGAAATATCTCGACGACACCTTTAAAAACGGAATGTTCGTTGAGGGATTTTTGCAGCTTTTGTCCGACGATTCGAGTCAGTGCGACCTCTCGCTTCCTTTCCTTGCTTTCTACGGCGATTGGGACGCCGCGCCCCTTCTCGACTACGACTGCTACGAGATAGCCGAGTTCGAAAAGGATTCCTCGCTCAACGACAATACGAGGCCGCAGGCCAGCGTTTGGGCAACTCAGGCGTACACCTATTATTGGAACGACAAATACACCACGCCCCTCGGCTCGTTCCTCTACGTGCAGGACGAGGACAAGGAGCACACGTCGGAATATATCTACACCGAGGCGGAGCACTCCGCCATATCGTGCTATAACTACTACTACGGCGCCGACGACGAAAACAACTACCTCACGATAACGGGTATCAAGGCGCTGTATGCAGGGCTTTTGAGGAACGCCGAGGTGGTGACCTACACCCTGACCAACGAGGACACGGGCGAGGTTATCGCCGATGAAAACGGCAATACCGTGAGAGAGGTATACAGGGTTTCGAAAGCGTACGCGGGCGGCGGCTCCAATACGCCGGCGTTGGTGCTGTTGGAACTCAAAACCGAGGAGCTCGGCCTTGCCGCAAACGGCAAGTACAGAATCGACTTCGACTTCTACTTCAAGTATACGGACTATAAGGACGAGAAAGTCACCGACGACACGTTCACGATGAGCTTTTACGTGGACTACGAGGCTCCCGTTTTGGTGGACTCCCGCATAAGATTTCAGGACCGCAAGGACGAAAACGGCAAGGTCACCCAAAAGGTATATCTCGACCTCGACGTATTCGATAACCACTACCCTCAGGCGGTAATGCTCTGCTATACCGATACCGACGGCGACGTAAACACCTTAAAGCTTGCCACCGAATACGTAACCCCCGTTCTGAATGCGAAGAAAAACGGCACGACCACCGTGTCGATAGAAATAACCGACCTCTATGAAACGTATAAGGGTATGCTTTACGTGGAGGTGGACGACTACGCGCTCAACCACAACATATACGCGATAGATTTAAACTATTCGTCCACGTCGGTCTGCCCTGCGGACTTCACTTTCAGCGCGGGCAGCGAAATAACCATACAAAAGAACAAGACCGCCACGCTCACGATAGACAACTTAGGCAGCGCAAGCCTCTCCAACTTCATTTGGAGCACTTCGAACAGCAGGGTTGTAAAGGTTAAAAACGGCGAAATTTTCGGCGTGTCGGCGGGTACCGCCAGAGTGACCGCAGTGGGCGCGAACGGCAAATCCCAAGCCATAAAGGTGACCGTTACCGAAAGCGACGCAACCATAAAGCTGTCGTCCGTTTCTTTCGGCACTATACTCAATACCGACGACACTCCCGTACTTGCTTCGGGCACGGTAGAGGTCAATTCGGGGCAGAAAATAAGTTTGAGCATTACGCCCGACCCTTGGTATTTCCCCATTGACGACGCCGAGTTCACTTGGAAATCCGGCGACGAAACGATTGCCACCGTGGACGAAGACGGCAACGTGGAGATAATATACGAGGGCGACAAGATTAAAACGGTAACCATTACCGCAACCTATTCCGAATCCTCTTCGGTAAAGGCGGAGGTGACGCTGTCCGTTCAGGACCCCTACACCGTGTCAAACGGAACTCTGACCAGATACCGCGGCACGGGCGGCGAGCTTACGGAAAGCATAGAAATATGCGGTGAAACGTACACGAACGTAAGGGTACTTACCTTCCCCAAGGACAAGTCCATAACTTCCATCGGCGAGGGCGCGTTCGAGGATTGCGACAGCGTGGAGGTTGTGGTTATTCCCAAGTCGGTCACGACGATAGGGGAGAGCGCGTTCGAAAATTGCAAGAACCTCAAAATGATTTGCTTCATTTCGACGGAAGGCGACTACGCGGCGGAATCCTCTCTCAACATAATTTACCGTTACGCGTTCAAGAAGTGCCCGAACCTCGTCTGCGTCGATTTGTCCAACTGTAAGGTCATCACGCTTGACAGGAACGTATTTACCGACTGCGCCGCCCTGAAAGAGGTCAAAAATATGCAGGCTGTCGGCACGGCGGGCGACGAAGCCTTTAAGGGTTGCACCGCACTCGAAAGCGTAAATATTTCGGGGCTTCACGTTGCGGGCGCCTCGCTCTTCGAGGGCTGTACGGCTCTCGCGGAGGTAACCGCCGACAGTACGACGGCGCTCGGCAGCGCCATGTTCAAAGGTTGCACGGCTCTCGAAAGCATTACGCTGAGTAGCAAGACCATACCCGACTATGCGTTCTACGGCTGCTCCAAGCTCACAACGGTGACGATAGACGCAGACGTCGACAGTATAGGCGCATACGCCTTTGCGGGCTGTTCTGCCATGACGCAGGTTAATTTCGGCACGTTCTCGGTGGGCAAGATAGGCGATAAAGCTTTCTCCAACTGCGTCAAGTTAAATTCGGACAGCGTTACCGCGCTGTGCAATGCCGAACTCGGCATTGACGTGTTCGAAAACGTCGGCAGCGCGAACGGCGCCGTATACAGTTCGGACAACACTAAGCTTATCAAGGCGCCCGAAACCATAAACTCTTCGTTCTCTTTACCGGCGAGCGTGACGGCGATAGGTCCCTACGCGTTCTCGGGAAGTACGCTTGAACAGGGCGTAACCCTAACTTGGGACTTATCAAACGTAACCGAAATCGGCGCGGGCGCTTTCTATAACCTTAAAGGACTCACCTCCGTGACGCTCGGCAACATAGACAAAATACCCGACTATGCGTTCTACGGTACGGGTTTAACTTCTATAACGATACCGGCAAGCGTAACCGAAATCGGCGCGGGCGCGTTCAGCGGCTGCTCGCAGCTTTCAGAGGTGACCTTTGCAGATGGCAGCCGTCTTACGAGGATCGGCGACAGGGCGTTCTACGGCATTACCGCCGCAGCCGTTAGCCTGCCCGACGGCGCGGCATCCATAGGCAGCGAGGCGTTCGCCGGCAACGCAAGTCTTACTACGGCGCATATATCGTCCGTAACCGAGATGGGTGAGGGCGCGTTTATGGGTTGCCCCCTGCTAAGTACGGTAACGTTCGGACAAAACGCGACGACCACGGGCGATTACACCTTCCTGTCGGTCGACGCGGCGAGCGGCAGCATAGTAACCGGCTCTCTCACGAGCGTAACGCTGGGAGAGGGCATTACCGCGCTGGGCGCGGGCGTGTTCGCGTATAACGGCGCATTGCAAACGATTGACTTGAAGAACGTTACGTCGATAGGCGACGAGGCGTTCTACGGCTGTACCTCGCTTACGACGGTTACGGGCTTGGAAAAAGTCAGTGCGGTAGGAAGCAACGCTTTTGCGTATTGTACGGCTTTGACGTCGGCAGATCTTACCGGCGGCGGGTCGATATATTACCGCGCGTTCTTTAATTGCTCCTCGCTTGCGCAGGTTACGTTCGGAAGCGACCTTAAAGGCATAGGCGACGAGTCCTTTGCGGAAAGCGCGCTTACACAGGTCACCATTCCCGCAAGCTGCACCTACGTAGGCGTGTCTGCGTTCAGCGGAATAAGGGGGCTTAAAGCTTACGCGGTTTCGGACGGCAACGCGTCTTATTTCGCCGAGGACGGCGTCCTTTACAGAACGATTGCCGACGGCACGTACGAGCTTGTATCTTACCCCGCGGGCAAGTCGGGCGTCGCCGACGCCGACGGCGTTTCCTCGTATACGGTAAAGGAGGGCACGGTAACCATTCAGGCTTTCGCGTTCTACGGCGTTTCGGTCAGCGCGCTCGGGGCGGCCACGACGCAGCTTAACAAAGTTATTCTGCCCTACACCTTAAAGACGATAGGCAACGGCGCGTTCCTGAACAGCGGAATAAATACCTACCAATTCGAAAGCATAGCCGCGCCCGTTTTGTTGGAGGGCTTGGTAGACGGAACGACCTATTCCGATTCCCCCTATTCGTTCTATTATACGAATTTCAACACGGGCATAGCCGACTTCGTGGCGCGTAAGCCGGGCGACTCCGCATCCTCGGTAAGTACGCTTACCATTCGATATCCCACGAACGGCACCGGCTACGACAACTACGTTTATTCGCACTACTTCGGCACTAAGGTTCTTCTCGGCGAAATGCCCGAAGAGGCCGCAAGGACGCTCAAAACCATAATAGAGGCGCTGGAATCCGTGCAGACGGTAAGCAGTTGGACGAAAGATACCCCCGTCGCCACGGTTCAGGACTGCGCCGACAGGGTAAAGGAAGCGCATAGACTCTACAACACCATTTCCTCGCGGCAGAGCCAGCTCGACTACGTAGGGCAGGAAAATATAGACAAGCTGTTCGCGGTCGAGGCGGCTTTGAAGCCCGTCAAGGAAGCGGTCGGCATTTCCGTTTTGATTCAAAGCATAGGGGTGGACGAATCTTCCACACACAAGTCGGAGTACAAGGAAGGCGAAACTTTCAAACTCGGCGGCCTTAAAATCCTCGTTACCTACGACGATTACAGCCAAGAGGTGGTCGACGCGGCCGATTATTTCGTTCTCTCCGAGGACTATGACAGAAAGCTTTGGACGACCGACAGCGCCGTATTGCTCGTCGGCACGGGGGATTACGAGGGCTTGACGCTCAGCGTAAAGATAACCGTGACGGAGGGAAGCGGCGCGGGCGCAGGCTCCGCAAATATAGTGGCGATAGTCGTTCCCGTCGTCTGCGCGGCCGTCGTTTTGGCTGCGGCGGCAGCGGTGCTCGTCATATTGAAAAAGAAGGGCAAAATCGGCGGCAAGCGCGGCAAAGCCGAGTCCGCCGAAGAAGAGGAAGCTTCCGGTGAAAGCGAAGCGGAGTCCGAAGAAAACGAGCTAAATTTACAGGACGGAGAAAAGGGAACCGATGACTGATAGATTGAAAATCTGCCTCGTGCTTGTCCTTACGGCGCTCTGCCTCGCGTGCGTTACGGCGGCGGGCTGTAAGATCGGCAGACTCACCAAAGAAGAATTTACCGAGGGCTATAACGTTCACGTCGTGTATTACGCAAACGGCGGCAGGTTCGACGAAAACGACATATACGTCAGCGAGCTATATATCGCCTGCAACGAGGGCGAAAGCTCGGTTGCGTTCTTCAACATAACGTCCGAAAGCCAAGGCTCCTCAGTTGCCCGTGCGGATTACGATTTCGTCGGGTGGTATTTACCCGCAACGTATCCCGAGGGCGACGAGCACGCGGGCGAAATGAAATATACCTGCACCGTAAACGGCGAAGAAGTTACCGCGTACGTCAAACACGACGACGACGGCAACGTCGTCCTCGACGGCGACGTGCGCCCCGTCTACGAGTACGAGGGGGAGAACGGGGTTATGGTCGACGTAGCCGAACAGTATATAACCGTCGTTCCCGATACCAATAGCCCCGTTACCGAGAGCTATATGATTGCCGACGGCAGCGATATTTCCGTGTGCGCGGTATGGAAGCCCTCGTTAAAGGTGCAATATATACTCGTCTGCGAAGAGGGCAAGGAATACGAAGACGCCGACGGAAACACATACTCGAACGGCGACGTGCTCGACGAAAGGAGCTTCGGCACAGGCAACACGTATACGCCCATATCTTCGCAGCCCAAGGAGCTTAGCGGCGCGACGTTCGCAAAGACCTTTATGGACGAGGGGCTTCAAGAGGACATACAGACCATAACCAGACCCGAGGGCGACGACCCCGACTCTCCCAAAGTTTATTGCCATTATATCGACGGCGATTGGACGGTCGTCATGACCGCGGACGGGGCGATAAAAATGCTCGGCGGTCTAAACGAGGACAAGAAATATTATCTCTACAACGACGTCGATTTGAGCGGCAGAAGCGTGACCGTAAACAACAATAAAAATACGATTGCGACCATAGCGGGAAACAATAACGTCGTTTCCAATATAAAGGTCACCGTTCCGAGCGGCGGCAGCGGAAGCAAGTATTCCCTTCTCGGCAATATAAAGTCGTCGGCGAAAATTTCCGATATCACCTTTAAAGATATCACGTTCGATATTACCGCAAAGGGCAGTATAAACTTCTATGCGGTGTTCCTGAGCATCGAGAACGTCGAATCGCTTAACGGCGTTAAGATAGACGGCGTGACGGCTAAGGTAAAGGCGGCGAGCGGCGTATCGAATATTCCGGACTTCGGCAACCCGACGGGTTGGCTGTTCGGCGGGTATGCGACCGACCAAGCGTTCCTCGACATAAGCGGGCAGCGTATAACTTTGGCGGGCACGAACACGGTTGCGAACAACTGAGCGACCGGAAAACATAAATTAACCGACATAGTTCAAGGAGGACTTCTATGAAAAAAATATTACAGGGACTCGTATGTGCGGGTCTGTGCGCGGTATTGGCCGTAGGCGCGACGGGGTGTAGCAAATCGGCTCACCGCGATTCCGAAAAGGACGCGTTCAAGTTGGCGATAGGCGCGGTCGACCAAAAGTTTAACCCGCTCTTCTATACGGCGCAGAACGACGGCGAAATCGCCAACATGACGCAGGTGAGCATGCTCAGTATCGACTACGACGGCAATCTCGCTTACGGCGACGACTACCCCACGGTCACGCTCGACTATAAGGAAACCTATTACGACGCCGCAGGCGTGCAGATAGGCACGGGCACGGGCGACGGAAAGGTAACGGGCGAAAGCAGCGTCAACGGCTCAACCGTGTATGAATTCGTGTTGAAGAACGGCATGATGTATTCCGACGGCGTGCACCCTCTTACGATAATGGACGTGCTGTTTAACCTCTACGTCTATCTCGACCCCGTATATATGGGCTCTTCGACCATGTATTCGACCAAGATCAAGGGCTTGCAAAAATACAGATTGCAGGACCCTTACGCCGACAGCGATGCCACGTCCTCCACGAGTGCGTACTATTCGGCGGCGCTCAACAGAATAAACGCCCTCATCGATTGGGCGGACGCTCTCAACCCCGACGAAGACTCCCTTTCCGACGAGGAGAAAGAAGACCTCGCGGCCGTAAGGAAGTACTATATGGAAGAGCTGACCTCCGACTACAACTCGGTTGAAACGGGCTGGGAGGAAAGCTATAAAGAGTATAAGTTCGAGGCGGCTTGGCAGGTATTCTACTATATCGAAGGGCTTGTTTCCAAGCAAACCACGCAGACGACCGACGGGCAAGGGCACAATACGGGCGAGCAGGATCTCAGAGATTCCGACGGCAAATATCTCACCGACTTCGACCCCAAGGGAAGCGAAACCCCCGCGGCGCAGCACCTCATCGACGATATGGAAGATTACGTCGAAGCAAACTTCTCGTCGTATAAGACGGATCATCCCGATTTGACCGACGACGAAGTTACCGCCGCCCTTCAAAGGGAGAACGCAATAGCCAATATCTACGAAAACTATTCGGTCAACGCGGAAATAGACTACGTTCTAACCTATTGTGCGACCCGCAGCACCGCGCTCGACTATTTTATGGCCGACGAGATGTCCAAAGATCTGGCGGCAAACAAGGTCAACGGCCAACTTGCCGTTCCGCGCATCGAGGGCATAACCGCGTACAAGACGAATACCTTTAACGGCACGACCTACTCCGAGAGCCACGACGTATTGAGAATAGAAATAGAGGGCGTCGACCCCAAGGCCAAGTGGAACTTCAGCTTTTCCGTAGCGCCCATGTATTACTATTCGGACACGGCGCATTACGAGGCGGCAAAAGCCGCTTATGACAGCGGAACGGTTTACACCGAATACGGTGCGAACGGCGCCGTAACGAAAGCGGCGACCTGTACTGACTTCGGCGTTGAATACGGCGACATAACTTGGTTTAACAGCGTTATCGGCGCGGACGAAAAGACGGCGCTTCCCATGGGCGCCGGCGCATATAAGGCGACCTCCAACAGCGCTTACAGAAACAAGACCGAGGCGGGCAACTTCGACGGCGGCGACTTCTTCTATAACAACGTAGCCTATTTCGAGAGGAACGAGCAATTTACCACTATGGGTAAAAACGTCGAAAACGCAAAGATAAAATACATTACCTACGAAGTTCTCAGCGACGACAAAATCGTCTCCGCGCTTAAAACGGGCAAAATCGACTACGGCACGCCCAACGCTACTTCCGACAACCAAAAGGCGGTGCAAACGGGTAGCTTAAAGCAGACGACTTATCAGACGGGCGGCTACGGCTACGTCGGCATCAATCCGCAGGCCGTGCCCGATTTGGAAGTAAGGCAAGCCATAATGCATTGCTTCAACCTAACTACGGTCAACAATTACTACAACAGTCCGGCTCTCGTCAGCCTCATATACAGGCCTATGTCCACGACCAGCTGGGCTTATCCCACCGGCGCCACGGCCTACTACGAAAAGAAAACGGACAATGCGGAAGATATACAATTCATTCAGGATTTGGTAAAGTCGTCGGGCAATTGGGAGCTGAACAGCAGCGGCAAGTTCGTAAGCACGGAGGATTCCTCCAAGAAGCTCAAACTTACTTTCACCATCGCGGGCGACACCACCGACCACCCCTCGTACCAAATGTTTAAAGAGGCCGAAACCCTTCTCGAAAAGTGCGGCTTCGACATCTCCGTGGAAACCGACATTCAGGCGTTGCAGAAGCTTGCTTCGGGCAAGTTGGAGGTTTGGGCGGCGGCTTGGTCGTCTTCTATCGACCCCGACCCCTATCAGATATACAGCATAAACTCGACCGCTTCGTCCACCAAGAACTGGTATAAGGACGGCATAATGAACGACGCTACGGGCAGGTTCTGGCGGGAGCAGGCAATCGCCGAAGTTCTGTCGGAAAAGATAGACGCGGGCAGACAGGTTCTCGGTCAGGACGAACGCACGGTCATTTACAGCGGCAACCCCGAAACGAAGGCAAACGGCGACTACAGTAAAGCCAACCTCGAAACCCTATGCTGTCTTAACCTCATCATGGAGCTTGCCGTAGAATTCCCCACCTATCAGAGAAACGACCTGTGCGTATGGAATTCCAGCGTGCTCGACGAGAGCAGTTTGAATATCAAAAATGCTTCCCTGTATATTTCTCCCATAGGCGAAATTTGGAAAGTTGCATTCAAAAAGTAATTTAAAACGGGCGCCGCGCGCTCTCCCCTTTGGGCGGGGCGCGCACGGCCGTAAAATCTCTTCGGAGTAATCAATGGTAAAATACGTAATAAAAAGATTGCTTTCGGCAATTTTGATACTGTTCGGGGTGTCGGTCATACTGTACGTTCTTATAAGACTTATGCCCTCAAACTACCCCCGCGACCAATATATAATAAGTCACCCCCTCGCGACGGATGATGAGATAGACGCGGCTCTCGATGATATATTGGGGCCGTACGGCCTCGACGACAACTCCTTTTGGGGAATCATAAAGGGCTATTTTCTTTGGCTCGGCAGATTCCTCCAAGGCGACATGGGGTATTCTTTCAAGTACTCGAAAAAGGTGGAGGCTGTAATCGGGCAATATATGTGGGTGTCGTTCGGTATTTCGTTTGTGGCGCTCCTGTTCGAAATGGCAATCGCCATTCCCCTCGGCATAAAGTGCGCCGTCAACCAATACGGCAAGCTGGACTACGTTGCCACCGTGCTCTGCATGATAGGCATTGCCTTTCCGTCGTTCTTCCTCGGCAATCTGCTCATAAAATGGTTTGCCGTCGATTTGGGTTGGTTCCCGATAAGCGGCATGGGCGAAGGCGGCTTTGACACGATATGGCACCTGATTTTGCCTATGTTGGTGCTGGTCATTCTCAACGTCGGCGGTCTTATGCGATATACCCGTACGAACACGCTCGAAGTGCTCAACGCCGACTATATCAGGACGGCGAGGGCGAAAGGCCTTTCGGAAGGCAAGGTCATATACAAGCACGTTTTCCGCAACACGATGATACCCCTCGTTACCGAACTGTCCTTTACCCTTCCGTCGCTTTTCGGCGGCGCTATGATAACCGAACAGATTTTCTCGCTGCCGGGCATAGGACAGATTGCCTATAACGGACTGCGTGAAGGCGATATATTCCTTGCAATGGGCTACAATATGTTCCTCGCGGTGCTAACCGTAATAGGCGTGCTGCTTGCCGACATAATGTACGCGGTCGTCGACCCGAGAGTAAAGCTCGGCAGCTGATGGAGGAGAAGACTATGGAAGAAAACGAAGAAATTTTGCAGCCGTCCGAAGATAGCGCCGCGGCCGATGCGGCCGTTTCCGGAGGGGAAAATTTGCGGGAACCTCCCGAAACTCCCGAAGAGAAGCTGCACGGCGAAAATTTGAACGAGAGGACTAAGGTGCTCTCACCCGGGATGACCGTCTTGAAGAGGTTTTTCCGCTCCAAGCTTTCGGTAATAGGGCTGGTGGTTATAATACTGCTGTTTCTTTTCTCGTTCGTCGGGCCTCTGTTCTCGCCTTGGAGCGCGAACGGCGGAACGGTTACGGACCAGACCGCAAGCAGAATCATCGAAACTTTTTCCGCAGGCGAAATAGAGTATACGGTTAACGGCGTCAAGTATAAGGCGTTGGCCATAGCTTCGAGTATGCCCGATAAGGTGGAGCTCGGCGGCATAAGCTGGGCGCATTGGCTCGGAACGGACGATATGGGCTACGACGTTCTTACAAGGCTTATGTACGGCGGCAGAGTTTCGCTGACGATAGGCTTCGTCGTGGTCATTATAGAAACGATAATAGGCGTAATTCTCGGCGGTCTTGCGGGCTATTTCGGCAAGTGGGTCGACAATCTCATAATGCGAATAGTCGATATATTAAGCTGTATACCGTCGTTGCCCATAATGCTCATACTTTCGGTCGTATTTAGCGAGGCGGGGCTGGGTTCTTCCATCGCGAAGCTGTATTATATGATGATAGTGCTGTGCCTCATCGGCTGGACGGGCGTCGCCCGATTGGTGCGCGGGCAGATACTGTCGCTGCGCGAACAGGAGTTTATGCTCGCCGCAAAGGCGTCGGGGCTGTCGACGTTCTCCAAAATATTCAAACACCTTATGCCGAACGTCGTGCCACAGCTCGTCGTTTCGATGACGATGGGCTTGGGCAGCGTAATACTTACGGAGGCCACGCTCGGCTTCCTCGGCATAGGCGCCCCCCTCGGTACGGCCACCTGGGGCAACATCATATATTTGGTAACCAACGAAACTTACAGGGAATACTACCCCAACCTATGGCTCGGCGCGGGCGTGTGCATAACGCTTGCGATTTTGGCGTTTAACTTCGTCGGCGACGGACTCAGGGACGCTTTCGACCCGAAGATGAAGAGGTAACCATGGCGACGAATAAGGACAAAAAACACTATATATCGCGTTCCGAATCCCGTGCTATCGCCAAAGAAAATTCCAAAGCCATACGCCACTTCGAAAAGCAGAAAAAGCGTAAGGCCAAACCCGAAGATTATACCGCGGTGATGAAAGACGGGAACGACGTAATAGAATTCGAGGATTTGCACACCTATTTCTTCTCCGACGCGGGCACGGTAAAGGCGGTAAACGGCGTAACTTTCTCCATACCGGCAGGCTCTACCGTGGGCGTGGTCGGCGAGTCGGGTTGCGGCAAGAGCGTTACGTCCCTTTCTTTAATGCAACTCGTTCAGGCGCCGTCGGGGCAAATCGTGTCAGGCTCCATAAGGTTCAAGGCAAGTCTTTTCAAGCGCGACTTACGCGGGCGTAAAATACCCGTCTACGAAACGGACGAAAACGGCGAAGTAAAGAAGAACGCCAAGGGCAAGCCGATAATAAAGAAGAACGAGCTCGGCGGCAACGTATACGAGATGGAGGACAGGGTCGTGGACATCGCCAAGATGCCCGTAGAGGCCATGCGCTCCATCCGCGGCAGGGAAATTTCCATGATTTTTCAGGAGCCGATGACGTCGCTCAACCCCGTATTTACCATAGGCAACCAGCTCAACGAAGTGGGCTATCTGCACATAGAGGGCATCTCCAAGGCCAAGGTCAAGGAGCACTCCATAAATATGCTCAAATTGGTCGGCATCGCCGACCCCGAGGGCGTATATAAAAAGTACCCGCACGAGCTGTCGGGCGGTATGCGCCAGAGGGTTATGATAGCCATGGCGCTCGCCTGCAACCCCAAGCTGATAATCGCCGACGAGCCTACGACCGCTCTCGACGTCACCATTCAGGCGCAGATACTCGACCTTTTGAGGGAGATAAAGGGCAAGATAAACGGCTCCATTATGCTTATTACGCACGACCTCGGCGTCGTTGCGGAGATGGCGGACTACGTCGTAGTAATGTACGCGGGCAAGGTAATAGAGATGGGCACGGCGGAAGATATTTTCGACCACCCCATGCACCCCTATACCATAGGGCTTCAAAAGAGCAAGCCCACCGTCGACGGCACGGGCGAGAAGCTGTACTGTATTCCCGGGTTCGTTCCAAACCCCATAAATATGCCCGATTACTGCTACTTCCGCGACCGCTGCGAGAAATGCATGGAGAAATGCTCGGGCGAGTACCCCGATTACGTTCAGGTTTCCCCCACGCACAAGGTGGCGTGCTACCTGTACGCCGACGCAAAGGAGGAAACACATGTCTGATACCGTAAACGAAGGCGAAGTGCTCCTCGAAGTCAACAACCTGAAAAAATATTTCCCCGTCGAAAAGAGCTTTTTCGGAAAACCGATAAAGTTTTTGAAGGCGGTGGACGGCATATCGTTCAAAATCGAAAAGGGCAAGACCTTGGGCATAGTCGGCGAGTCGGGCTGCGGCAAATCGACCATGGGGCGTTCGCTGCTTCGTCTCTATGACGGCGTCGAGGGCGAAATAATCTTCGGCGGGCAGGACGTTTTGAAGCTGAAAAACCGCGAATTCGACAAGCTCCGCCCCAATATGCAGATGATATTTCAGGACCCTTACGCCAGCCTTTCTCCCCGCCTCACCGTAGGCGAGATCATAGGCGAATCCGCGCGCCAGCACGGCCTTGTAAACAGGGCGGGTTTCCACGAATACGTTCTAAACGTTATGAATATGTGCGGGTTACAGCCCCACTATTTCGAGCGCTACCCCCACGAATTTTCGGGCGGACAGAGGCAGCGTATCTGTATTGCCCGCGCCCTTGCTTTAAAGCCTCGGCTCGTCGTCTGCGACGAACCCGTTTCCGCGCTCGACGTGTCCATACAGGCGCAGGTCATAAATATGCTGATAGATTTGCGGGAACAGCTCGGGCTTACCTATATATTTATCTCGCACGACCTCTCGGTCATAAAGCACATTTCCGACGACGTCGGCGTTATGTATCTCGGCAATATCGTGGAATACGGCAGTAAGGAAAGGGTGTTTGCAAACACGCTGCACCCCTATACCAAGGCGTTGTTCTCCGCCGTGCCCGTACCCGACCCGCACAAGAAGATGAACAGGATTATGTTAAAAGGCGACATTCCCTCGCCCGTAAATCCTCCCAAAGGCTGCAAATTCCATACCCGCTGCGAACACTGTATGGAAATCTGCGGCCGCGTTGCGCCCGACTACAAGGAAGTGGAGGCGGGGCATTTCTGCGCTTGCCACCTCTACAATACCCCCGAAGAGGAGGGCGAACTGCTCGAAAAGGCCGAAAGGTTAGAAGAAGAGGCGGCAAAGGCGGCCGAAAAGGAAGCGGCTAAGCCTTGGAATAAGGCAAAGGCCGCCGTCGTAAACGTCTTCAAGAAGAAGGACAAGCCTTCCGAAAACGGCGAAACGGAAAACGACGCGGCGGAAGCTCCGCAAGCCGAGCTAAGAGAAACAACCGAAACGGCGGAAACGCCCGAAACGGCTACTTTAAAGGTTAATCCCGAAGATGGGCAAAAAGAATAAAAAGCCCGACACGCTGGACACCGAAACGACGTTTGTCGACATGAACGTGGAGGGTTTCAGTTGGTATAACCCGAATATCAAGAAAAAGGGTAGCGGCAAGCGCAGGGAAAAGCTTACGCGCCGCGAATATCGGCAAATGGTCAAGGGCGCGTTCCTTGCCTATCTGCCGGTTTTTCTCATAGTCATATGCGTGTTCGGCATTATGGCTCTTATAGGCTGGCTGTGGGTAAGCTGAAAAGTCTCTTCCATAAACCGCCTATTGACAAACCGAACGCTTGACCGATAAAATGAAAATTACGATGAAAGAAAAAACTTGTAAATACGTCCGGCTGTATTACGGATACATATTCGGCGCGTTCACCATAGTGGTGGGAGCGCTGTTCATATGGCAAGTGCTTTCGCTGTACTTCGCCCAAGCCGCGCCCGATTTCGTCGGCACGCCGTTCACAAGGGAACGCGTAGGAAAGGCGCTGTCTAAAATCGCGCTCTTTTTCTGGCTGTGGGTTGCGGGTATAGTTGCCGGCTTCGTGCTGTGGGAGGTGTTTCCCGTTGCCGGAAAGAAGCGCAAAATATGCCCCGATTTACAGCTTGCACGCATAAATAAACGTATGCCCTCGTCCGCACCGGCGGGGTTGGAGGCCGAGTTTACGGCAGTGGGCGAGGCAAAAAGGCTTATATTCGCTTTCCGCTGTGCGGCTTGGGCGATGTTCGGCATTGCCGCGGTGTACGGTATAGTCTATCTCTGCATACCCTCCAATTTTCCCAACCAAGACGTCACGCACGAAGTTTTAAATATGGCAAAGCATATATTCCCCTGCATATTCGCGGGGCTTTTGGTCGTGTGCGGCGCGGCGGTCTACGAAAAGTATACGGTAAAGAGAATTTTGCCGCTTGCCCAAAAAGTTGTAAAGAACGCGAAGCCCGCCGGAAAAGAGCGGGCAGAACTGTCGGTTGCCGAAAAAATCACCGCCTTTTTCGATGACGCGAGGGTCGTTTTGGCTCTGCGTATAGCGGTAGGCGTTATGGGCGTGGCCTTTATAATTTGGGGCGCGCTCAACGGCAACGCGAGGGCTATTTTGATAAAGGCGATAAATATATGCACGGAGTGCATAGGGCTGGGTTGAAATGAAAGGATTTTTCGTCGGGGTCAAAGATTGGTTCATAGCCCATAAGCCCACCAAGCGCAGACTGATTCAGCTGTACGCGGCGCTCCTCTCTAACGCGAACGTAAAGGGTTTTTTCTCGGGCAAGATATATACGGGCGACACGAAAAATTTGTGCGTGCCGGGGCTAAACTGTTATTCCTGCCCGGGCGCGGTGGGCGCCTGTCCTTTGGGCGCGTTGCAGGATTCGCTGGCGCAGAGCGGCAAGACAGCGCCCGCTTACATATTGGGCATACTGTTCCTGTTCGGGCTTATGTTCGCAAGGTTTATCTGCGGCTTTTTGTGCCCGTTCGGGCTTATTCAGGAGCTACTATATAAAATCCGCACGCCCAAGCTCCGCAAGAGCCGCTTCACGAGAATTTTATCGTATTTCAAATACGTGCTTTTGGCTATCGTCATCGCCATACCGATAATCTATGCGGGCATACCGTCTTTCTGCAAGTATATATGCCCCGCGGGTACGTTGGAGGGCGCGGTTTCGCTGCTCGCCAATATACGGAATTCCGACTTCTACGGTATGCTCGGGTATCTGTTTACCTGGAAATTCTGCGTGCTCGTCGTCGTGGTGGTTGCGTGCATATTCATATACCGCTTTTTCTGCCGCTTTATCTGCCCGCTCGGCGCAATATATTCGCTGTTTAACCGCATTTCGCTTATCGGCGTAAAGCTGGACAAGGACAAGTGTATAGACTGCGGACTGTGCGTGCAGGGCTGTAAAATGGATATTAAGCACGTCGGCGACCACGAGTGCATACAGTGCGGCGAATGTATCTCCGTCTGCCCCGTTCAGGCTATAAGCTGGAAGGGCAGCCAAATATTCGTCAGGGGAACTTCGCAGGCGGCGCAGCCCGCTCTCGCCGAGGGGGGAAGCTCGCCCCTTTTGGACGTAGCCAAGACCAACGCGGGCGCCGCTATGGCGGTATCTGCGCCCCGAATAACTTCGGCGGAAACCCTGCCGCCCTCCGAAACGGACGCGTTCGGGATAGAAACGACAGAGGGGGAGGCGCCCCAAGTTGAAACGCCCGAACAGACGGCTAAGCCCACGCGGGGGCAGAGAATAAAGGCGGCGTTCAAAAGGCCGCGCTTCGTTGCCGAATTCGTCGCTTGGGTGGTTGCGCTTGCCGTGCTCCTCGCCGCGTTGATCGGCTACGGGGTAACCGGCGGAAGCGCGTCGGTTGTATACGGCGTCGGCGATAAGTGCCCCGAATTTATTTTGCAAACCTACGGTTCCGAAAGCGATAAGGAAAGCTTTTCGACTTACGGAATAAGCAAGGTTACGGTAATAAACTTCTGGTATACGACCTGCGACCCCTGCAAGGCAGAGCTTCCCGACTTCGAGCAGGTGTACGAGGAGTACGGCGGCGAAATAGATATGTTTGCCGTGCACAGCTGGTCGGCGATACCCGACGGGGGTGTGCAGGACTTTCTCGATACGGAAACGGACAAGAACGGTAAAGCTTGGAACAGCTATCGGCTGGCTTTCGCGCAGGACACCAAGGAGCTAAACACCTACGAAATGCTCGGCGGCAAGTACGCCTACCCTATGACGGTAGTAGTCAACGCAAAGGGCTATATAACCTTTACCAAGCAGGGCTCGTGCGAACAGTCCGTGCTGAGGGCGGCGATAGAGGAAGCCAAGGGATAAACGAATATAAAAACAAGCCGCGCGTGCGAAAAATTTTTCGCACGCGCGGCTTTATAATTTCGGTTTGCGTTAGGTTACGATAACTTTGTAACGGTAACTTTATAGTCGCCCTTGCCGTTAACGCTTATTTCCACGTCGGCAGTGCAGTCCTTAACGTTGAGTACGTGGAAATAAAATTCGGTGACGTCCGTTGCGGAGTCGAACCAAGTGTTTACGTCCGTTTGCGAAAGGCTTATTTTCCCCTTTTCGTCCGCGTATTTGTTTTGAAGGGAGAGGTCAACGCATCTATCGGTGCAAATCTGAAGCGTAACCTTGCCGCCCGTAGCCGAGGCGGTCTGCCCGTTTACCGCCGTGCCGTCCTCGTACACGATGGTGAAGTTATAATCGGACGAAGCGTCGCCGTCGCCCGAACAAGCCGCCGCCGCGAACGCGCAGGCGAATACCGCGGTAACCGCGACGATCATAATCGTCAAAGCTCTTACTATTTTTTTCATATAATCCTCCGAAAAAATTTATTTTATAAAATTGTCGTTTGCGCTATCGGGCACCCCTAATTCAGTTCCCGAAATGCTCCATATAGCAGGCGAACATAAGCCAGCCGTTGCCTATGCCTCTGCCGCCGTAGATAAACGCGTCGAAGAAAGAGTTTAAGTTTTCCACGATGTTGGCGTTGGCTTTAACCATTCCGTAGTATTCCGACGCCTCATCGACCTGCGTGGATTGGGCAAGATACGTCTCCATCGCGCTTTGTATCGTTACGCCCCCATAAATTTGTTCGAAATATTCGTTGTCTATGAAGTATTCGAGGGGCTTTTGGTTGCCGCCGTTTATATTGCTGTATATAAAGCTGTAGTGAATCATATCGATATAGATAGGCTTAGTTAAATCGGGCGTGCCGTCCTCTTTTGCAACGTAGTAGGTGTCCGTAGCTTGGTCGTACGCCGTATCAATGCCTATATATATACCCTCGCCCGTATCGGGGTCGTACGTCCATATGCCGGCGGCTCTCGATGCGACGAACATCGTGGAATAGGAAGCTCCGAGATAGGTTATCTCGAAATCGTAGTAGCCCTCCGTTTGCGCCGTGGTCGTGGGAAGAAGGTAAACCGTTTGGCCCGCTTCCAGCGTTATATATTGGTTGAACCCTTGATAAAGCTCGCCCGTGAATTGGTCGAAATCGAGCACGCCCGTGTCGGCGGTGCTGCTTAAAATTTCATAGTCGCTTGCCTCATCGCCGCGTATTATAAGCTCGGGGGCGGCGTTCGACGACGCGCAGCTGCTGTTCGTGCTATTCTTCTCATCCAACTCCTTTCCGTCCGTCGTGGTGTAGGAGCGTATTTGGTATACGCCCGCTTGGGTCGCCGTGAATTTATAGTAGGAGCCGTTCATCTTTTGCAGGGGGTAGTTTATAACGGCCTTGTTTCTGCCTGCCACCTCGCCCTCGGTCTCGGAGGAGTTTAAGGCGGCGTCGGTCTTCTCATACGCCGTATAGCAGTTATACACCGTAAGCCCGCGCGTGACGTCCGTATTTTCGCGGCAGTAATCGTCCTCGTCGTCGCCGTTGTGGGCGCTTCCGTAGTGGTCGTAATAGTAGCAGAATTCCAGCCACTCTTCGCCGTATGCGGTTTTACCGTATTGTTCCTCTTCGAAATCGGCGACGAACGCTTCCGCCCAGGTTTTCAAAAGGTCGTTGACGGGCAGCAGATAGTAGGGCGCGTCCATATAGTATTGAATCGTCCAATAGGTGGTGAGCGTGTCGGTTACGTCCGTCGCGCCTATTTTGACGGAGAACGAATCGTCGGTGGTGGTCGCATAATTCCAATACGTCAAATTGTAGAGCGTGCAGTAATAGGTGTCGTCGGACGAGCCGAGAGACGTCGTGCTGCCCGTGTGCAAATCGCTCCATTGCGATATGTTGGTTATGGTTATATAGAGGAGAGGCCCGTTTGCTTTGTTCACGTGATAGAAGCCGTCCGCGCCCATCACAGGCGTGATATAGCGCGAATATTTGGTGGGATTTTCTCCTTCAAGCCCGTTTGCCGCCGCCCTCATTACGTCGAGGGGTTCGGTAATGGAAGAGGAGTCGCGCACGGTGATATTTCTCACCATTGCGATATCGTCGCCCTCGGAGCCGTCGTCGGGGTCCGCTTCGTCCTTTTGATATAACATTGCAAGCTCAACCGTTTCCCTTTCGGCGGTAACGTACAGGTCGGCGGATTGCCAGCCGTCGGTCGCGCTCCAACCGTCGGGGTTTTGAATCGTGCCGTTTACAAATACGTATAACAGGTCGCACCCCTCTTCGGAAGAAACGTTATATTCTATGGAGAGAACCTTGTTCGCCTCCATTTCTATATCCGCATAGACCGTGGCGTAGCTGTTGCCGACGCCCTTGTTGGAGGAGTATATATAGCCGTCGCCCGCCACCCAAGGCCAGCTGAATTCGTCGTCGCTGTCGAAGCGGAACGTGGCCGAACAACCCGTTCCGCTCGCCGCGCTTGCAAGCGTAGCGGGGGAGGGATTCTCTACCGTGGGCTTAACCCTTTCGCTCTCGGAGTCGCCGTCGCTTTCCGAATCCGTGCTGAGCTTTTGGGTATAGCTCTCGGAGGTGAAGCCGTCGAACAGCGCCGCCCACCCGCTCTCAGAGGTCAACGCACCCGTTTCCTTATATGCAATCAGACCGTAGCGGTCGATAATCACCGTCGTGGGGAAGCTGGTAACGCCGAAGTTACTCGTTATGCCGATGGAATCTATGCCCATCGGGAAGGTGAGGTTTTTTTCCGTTTTATAGCTTTTGACTGTGGTGTTAGTGTCGCCCTGATGGGTAGAGCAGATTGCGAGTATTTCCACGTTGTTGCTTCTCGTGGCGTAGGCCTTTTGCATGGCGGGGAACTCCGTGGCGCAGGGGCCGCAGGCCGAATACCAGAAGTTGAGCACGACGGCCTTTTTGCCTGCCGTGTCGAACAAGCTCGAAAGCTTATAAGTCTGACCCGCGCAGTCCGTAAAGGAGAAATCTCTCATAATCTGGCCGACCGCCAGCGTCGTACCCGAGGATGCCGTTTGGGAAATTATTTTGGAGGGGATTTTTACGGTCACTTCCTCGCGCGAGGAGGCGCTCGTTTGATAGGTCGTTCCGTCCAAATAGTAGCCTGCGGGCAGGGAATCCTCGTCGATGACGAGATCGTATGCGCCGAGGCTTATGCCGAATTCGATTTTGCCGTCTACCGAAATGCCGCGCTTTACGGTCTGGCCGTCCTTTACGGCGGCAATCTTAACGCCGTCAAGCTTTAAGCCGCCCTCGGACAGAACGTTGACTACGTACTTCTCGCTCGTTTCAACGGAGCTGCTTTCGGGATTGTAGTAGTCGGGGTAGTCCGTCTTTTTGGAACAGCCTCCCGCGCCTACGCACATTGCAACGGCTAAAATTGCCGAAACTATTTTAAGTGATTTTTTCATTTTCTTTCACCGTTTAATACGAAAAATCGATTATTATTTTATAATATAGTCGCGTAAAAGTCAATAAATTATGCGCGACTTTGCCGCATTTGTCATCAAAATTAAAAAATATGCACTTTTTGGGTGCATATTTGTATAAAATATTTATTTTGCCAAATTACTTTGCGGCCGTATCCCGTTCAACGGGGTAGGCGATTTTTTCGAAAGCCCTGTTCAATCCGAAGTATGCGTCGCAGGGGAGGTTCGCTCCAAGCGCGCCCATAACCTTTACAAGCGTCATTTCCAGAGTTTCGTCGCGGGCGGTCTTGACGTATTCGGGTACGTACGTCATGCTCGCGTACACCTTTGCGCGGCTCATTACGGGGCCTATGATAACGTCGACGCCGCACTTTTTGCAGTAGGCGGCGAACTTTAAGAAATTGCCGTTTTCGCCCTCCGTGCAGATGGTGCCGCTGTGCGACAGTTCCACTATAACCGCACGCGGCTTCACGTCGGTGAAATCGTACAGCGCGAAGTTCAAAAGGGAACGCATGGTAATAAGCATGACGCCGCCCGAAATGCGGGGGTCGCCGCCCTCGGACTTGTTGGCGCGTATCTCCCGGGGGGTGGGCACGAGGGGCGAGGAGTGGAAGTAAATCCGCCCGTCCGCGGTTTCCGCAAGGTAGGAGTCGGCCGCGCTGCGGTAAAAGCCCGTGATCTCGTCGGGGTAAATAAGGCGGGAACCGAGGTGTATTCTGCACCTTTCGCCGTCGTTTTTAAATGCGCAATAGACGCCCGCGAGGCCGGATTGTTCGATAAAATCGACCGCGCCCGTAAAATTGTCCAAGCCGTTGGAACGGCCGTCGGTCAGCGGGTACAGCGCCGACACGAATACGATGGGCAGAGGGTATGCGCAGAATACTTGCGAAAACCAATTTACGGTAAAGCAGAGCGTGTCCGTGCCGTGGGTTATTATAATGCCGTCGTAGCGCGTATGGTCCACGCCCATAATGCAGTCGTACAGCTCGTTCAGGTCGTCGGGCTGGACGTTCTCGCTGAGTATGTTTATGGGCGAAAGCTCGTCGAACGTTACGTCGTCGCCCCGCTTGCCGCGGTACATTTCGAGCAGCATTTTTTTGCCGGCGCCGTCCAAAGAAACGCTCCCGCCGCGCACGTCGCTGCCGATAGTACCGCCCGTGAAAATCACACAGATATGCTTTTTCAAAATCCCGTCCTCTCTTTGCGTCGCGCATATTATAAATAATAAAATGAAAAAAGTCAACGTTTCGCTATTGATTATGTCCGAAAATAATGTTATACTGTAAATGAAGTAAA